>CBIGQT010000759.1:0-1821 GCA_966191655.1 uncultured Ginsengibacter sp. | reverse complement strand
TAGGTATTAAATTTTCGAGAAATTTTGGGCATCAATCAGCTTTACTTGCCGGCATTACAAATATTTATAAACTGGTGGATTGCGTGATTACGATTGATGCCGACCTGCAAGATGATATTAATGTAATTGAAGAGATGATTCAACAATACAAACAGGGTTTTGATGTCGTATATGGTGTTAGAAAAAAAAGAGCAACTGATCATTATTTTAAGAAGAAAACGGCAATTGGGTTTTATATACTTATGAAAAATTTAGGTGTAAATATAATTTATAACCATGCAGACTTTCGACTGGCGAGTAGCAGGGTCTGTGAAAATCTCTTAACCTTTGGAGAAGTTAATCTTTTCCTCCGAGGTATTTTTCCACTGGTGGGGTTTAGTAATACGCAAGTTTTTTATGATCGCCTGGAAAGGACAGGAGGAAAAACTAAATTTCCCTTTGGAAAAATGATGGCATTCGCTCTTGATGGTATCACTTCTTTTAGCGTAAAACCATTGCGCATAGTAAGTCTGGTTGGCGTATCTATTTTTATCATTAGTATCATCTTGTCGTTTTATTCGCTTTACGCTTATTTTTTTAGTGGAACAGTGCCGGGATGGACATCAATAATTCTTCCCATCTATTTTATCGGTGGAGTTCAAATATTTTGTGTGGGAGTAATTGGAGAATATATTGGCAAGATATACCAGGAAGTCAAGTCAAGGCCCAGATTTATTATTGAAACTATTATTTCAAAAAACAAACTATGATTTTCTATAAAATATTTGGGTAATATTTATGGCTATTTAAAAAAAACGGTTTTACTATAGTTCAAAAAAAGCTTTTATGACATGAAATGAAGCATGAAAATTTTCGAATAATTTCATACTAACTTCGATGAACATTTTTGTACGCCATTCCATGTGGCAAATCAAAAACCACAAAATATACACATGAAAACAATTCTTATAGCTGCAGTAGTAGCGGTTATTTGGTGCTTTTATAAGTTAAGGGGTAAGGATTTTAGTTTTAGGAATATTAATATTGTCTGGATTATTTACCTTATACTATTAGGAGCATCAGTTTACACTTTAGCCAATGCAGAGATTTATCGGCTAAATACTCCTGAACCGTGGGACTTTCCATGCTTCTATCTTTATGGGAAAGTTGCGGATGCAGGATTAAATTTTTATTCTCCCGAAAACTTTCACCAGGTTTATAGCACAATCCATTTCCCGCCTTCATTTTATACTGAATTAAAAAGTGAGGTTCTTGATGTAGGATTCCCATACTCCCCACCCACTATTTTATATTTTGTTCCATTAGGTTTCATGTCTTACCATTCGGCTTTAATATGGTGGACTGCGGTCAATCTTTGCTTTGTTGCAGGATGTATTTATTTAATTTATGACCAATTTTTCAGGAAGGATAAATTAAATGGATTAATCTTAATTACTTCATTATTTTTTCTCTTTCCCCCGGTTAGAGAGACTGTTTTCTTTTCACAAACAAATTTTATAGCTCTTTTTTATATATTACTGATTGGCAAGTACTCTGACAAAAAATTTGCAGGAATTTTTTTGGCGTTAGCCATGTTTACCAAACCTTACATGATAATTATAGGATTACTGTTTTTATTAAAAAAGAATTGGGGTGCTATTTTATATTTTATCCTCAGTTGCTTAACAATTATTGGTATAACGCTATTATGTTTCGGCCAATCGCCTTTTTTAAGTTATATATTTAATAATCCAGCAAAAAGGCTTCCCGCATCCGTTTTTTCAGAAAGAATAATGGTATCATTACGTGCCGTATTACTTCGGAGCAAAGTAATACATCTTG
>CBIGQT010000758.1:0-1825 GCA_966191655.1 uncultured Ginsengibacter sp. | reverse complement strand
TTGATAAATTACGGGAAGCCAATTTTTTTATAGTAGCGGTTCCTACTCCGGTGGATGGTCATAATGTTCCTGATCTTAAACACGTAAAAAAAGCAAGTGATACGATTGGGAAAGTTGTTAAAAAAGGAGATTATGTTGTTTTTGAAAGCACTGTTTATCCGGGTTGTACAGAAGAAGATTGTTTGCCGGTTATTGAAAAACTATCAGGATTAAAAATCGGAACAGATTTTAAATTGGGTTATTCACCCGAAAGAATAAACCCCGGCGACAAAGAGCATACATTAAGCAGCATAATAAAAGTAGTAAGTGGTTGCGATGAGGAAAGCCTTGATACCATTGCCAAAGTATATGAACTTGTTGTGAAGGCAGGAGTTCATAAAGCATCAAGCATAAAAGTTGCAGAGGCAGCAAAAATTATAGAAAACACTCAAAGAGATTTGAACATTGCATTAATGAATGAACTCTCTGTTATTTTTGATAAAATGAACATCAACACCTTTGAAGTATTGGAAGCTGCAGGAACAAAATGGAACTTCTTAAAATTTCAACCAGGTCTTGTAGGTGGGCATTGTATTGGTGTTGATCCCTATTATCTTACTTACAAATCGAGTAGACTCGGTTATGATGCACAGGTAATTCTTGCAGGCCGTTCTATTAATGATGGCATGGCAGCCCACGTTGCTAAAAAAGTTTTGCAACACATTATTCAAAATAGTAAAGATGTTAAAAATGCAAAAGTTTTAGTGATGGGCGCTACATTCAAAGAAAACGTAAGTGACATCAGGAATTCAAAAGTAGCTGATGTAATCAGGGAATTGCAATCTTATTCGTTACAGGTTCATGTAACAGACCCGCATGCTAACAGCGATGAATTGCACCATGAATATGGGTTTAGACTTACCCCGGATCTCAGTAATGATTATGATGCTGTTATTATAACGGTGCCGCATAAAACTTATTTGGCTATGGACGATAAGGCTTTTGCGTTAATAACTACATCAAATGCTATCATCGCAGATGTTAAAGGTGTATATCGTGGTAAAATCGTAAGCCGTAAATATTGGAGCCTTTAAAAGAATAAGCGATAGATAAATAGAAATTAATTGTTTAAAAAATAATTCAATTGAATAATACATTTCACGAAGCAGATTTAAGCAATTCATCTTTTCTAATTACAGGAGGAGCAGGTTTCATTGGCAGCCACATTGCAGAATATTTATTAAAAAATAATGCGGGAAAAGTAAGGGTGTTGGATAATATGGTAACTGGGCTGGAATCGAATCTTGCGATACTAAGGTCATACAATTCATTTGAATTTATTGAAGGCGATATCAGGAACCTGGATACCTGCAGGGATGCCTGCAATGGCATTCAATATGTAAGCCATCAGGCTGCTTTAGGTTCTGTCCCACGTTCTATTAAGGAACCTTATGCTACTAACGACGTTAATGTCGGTGGATTTGTAAATATTTTAAATGCAGCAGTTGAAAATAAAATCCGGCAGTTTGTTTATGCATCTTCCTCCTCAGTATATGGCGACGATGCCGCATTGCCCAAAAAAGAAGAGAGAACAGGCAATTGCTTATCACCTTATGCCGTAAGTAAAAAGGCCGATGAATTATACGCTGATGTATTCTCCAAAGTGTATCACATTCCTGTAATAGGTTTCAGGTATTTTAATGTTTTTGGGCCACGCCAGGATCCTGAGGGGCCCTATGCCGCAGTTATCCCTCTTTTTGTAAAAGCAATTATGAATAACACACCGGCATTTATTAATGGAGATGGAGAACAAAGCCGCGATTTTACGTACGTTGATAACGTAGTA
>CBIGQT010000757.1:0-1829 GCA_966191655.1 uncultured Ginsengibacter sp. | reverse complement strand
TTCATTAAAGAAATCATTAGTTACACAATTCCTTACTGAATCAATTCTTATAAGTTTTATTGCACTAATATTGGCGGTTTGCATTGCCTGGCTTTTGCTTCCTTACTTCAACCAGCTATCGGGTAAGCAACTTGGTAAGGATGTATTTACGAATCCCTGGCTGTTGCCATCTCTCATTGCTTTAATGCTGATAGTTGGTGTAATTGCAGGAAGTTACCCCGCATTTTTTCTTTCAGCATTTAATCCTGTTGAAGTACTAAAAGGAAAGATGTCAAAGGGTTTTAAAAGTAACTGGCTTCGAAGCAGCCTGGTGGTTTTTCAATTTTTTATTTCTATTGCGCTTATAGTAGGAACTATCATTATTTATAAGCAGTTAAAATTTATAAGAAGTAAAGATTTGGGATATAACAGGAGCCAGGTGTTGATTATTAAAAATACTTATCCTCTCGGAAATAACGCTAAAACATTTAAAGATGAAGTGTTACAAACTGCGGGAGTTCAAAATGCAACAATGACCGGCTTTTTACCAACGTCTGATTGGAGAAGCGACAGTCCATTATTTCCTGACGCAACGCTCGACCAAAAGAAAGCAGTGTCTATGCAGGTATGGCCGATAGACGAAAATTATATTCCAACGCTTGATATGAAAATGGCAAAAGGAAGAAATTTTTCAAAAGATTTTAAGACTGATTCAACAGGTATTATTTTAAATGAAAGTGCAGCAAAATTATTTGGCTTTACTGATCCGCTTAATAAGACGTTGTATTACATGAATAATTTTAATAATAAAAATGACATTACAGCTTACCATATAGTAGGAATCGTAAAAGATTTTAATTTTAGTTCTTTGCGTGAAGAAGTAACTCCGCTTGCCTTGATGTATCATAATCAAAATGGAAGTATTTCATTTCGCATTAATTCAACAAACATTCCCGGGCTAATTGCAAATATTGAAAACAAATGGAAGGCAATGGCATCGGGCCAGCCATTTACTTATTCGTTTATGGATGATGATTTCAATAACACTTATAAATCAGAACAACGGACCGGTAAAATATTTATTTCGTTTGCTATACTGGCAATTTTTATTGCGTGTCTCGGTTTGTTTGGCCTGGTAACCTATGCAGCAGAGCAACGTACCAGGGAAATAGGGATAAGAAAAGTTTTAGGTGCTTCAGTAAATTCTATTGTCAGCATGCTGTCTAAAGATTTTTTAAAGCTGGTTATTATAGCCATGCTTATTGCGTTTCCTGTTGCGTGGTGGGCAATGCATAACTGGTTACAACATTTTGCTTATAGAATTTCCATAACATGGTGGGTATTCGCAATTGCAGGAGGAATGGCACTCTTAATTGCTTTACTAACGGTATGCCTGCAGGCAATTAAAGCAGCATTTGCAAATCCTGTGAACAATTTAAGGACGGAGTGAGCCGAATTAACAATTTATAATTGATAAAGCTGTATGATGGTTTTATTGTTTATTTCGTCATTAAGGTTCAGCATTTAAAATTTTTAAAATAATTGTTGCCCATTGCAAATAAAAGCAATGAAACTAAAATGACAATTAAATTTTTGTGACAAGTCAACTACAGCTGCAGTTATTTAGATCATATTGCAAAAGCTGTATACGTTTACATGGTTAGTCCGATAGCATGTGGATTTTGCCTGCTTCTGCAAATAAACATATGATTTTTTTCAATACTAACTGCAATAAATGCTGAAATTTTTCATCAACAAATTCCGGTCTCGCTTTGAATGGCCTTTTTTTCAACGGATTTCAGGAGATAGTAAATACCTGAAGACGCATTTTTGGAAATTATTTCTTAACT
>CBIGQT010000756.1:0-1836 GCA_966191655.1 uncultured Ginsengibacter sp. | reverse complement strand
AAGTCCTATTATGCCATGGATATCTTTTAAGAATATGAACGATGAAGATCTCAAGGCCATCTATAGTTATTTGCGCACCTTCCCTGCAGCGAAACATGCCGTGAATAGCCAGGCTCCTTTTACCCGTTGCGCAATATGCGGCATGGACCACGGACTTGGTGATCACAATAAAAGGATAAAGCCTGCGGGCATAAAGCTTGATCCAGATCTATACGACCATTACGCCGGCACTTATTCAAACGAGGAATATGGAGATTCATACATCATCTCAAAACAAGGCGCTAAACTTGTGGCGCAACAATGGGAAAATGCTCCGAAGACAGAATTAATTCCGCAATCAGAGTTCCATTTTCTTGCGCCCGGTTGGGTTCTTGGTTTCAGTTTTGTAAAGGGCAAAGAAGGCAAAGTGACGGCCTTATTGGAAGACACCGATTATGGCCGGATGTTTAAAAAGATAAAGTGAGTAGATTTTCGGAAATTTGCCGGCGGCAGAAATCCCAGAATGGCAGTATTGAAAACACTCTTAAAACAAATCAGGAATTGCAGGGTTTGTGAAAAATACCTTGAGCTAGGAGTTAATCCTATTCTCGCTGCGAGTTCAAAAAGTAAAATTTTAATTATAGGACAGGCGCCGGGTAGGCTGGTTCATGATACGGGTATTCCCTGGAACGATAAGAGTGGAGATAACTTACGTGGTTGGCTAGGTGTTGATAAGGCAACATTTTATAACCCTGATATAATTGCTTTGATGCCCATGGGCTTTTGTTATCCGGGCGCTGGGAAATCTGGCGATTTAGAACCAAGGCCAGAATGTGCTCCTCTATGGCACAACAAGTTGCTTTCAAAAATGCCGGCTGTCAAACTTATATTACTCATAGGACAGTATGCGCAGAATTATTACCTTGGAAGCATTGCAAAAAGTAATCTGACGGAAACTGTTCGCAACTTCAGTGAATATTTACCACGATATTTTGTGTTGCCGCATCCTTCTCCAAGAAATTTTATTTGGCAGGCTAAAAATGATTGGTTTGGTGCAAAGGTTTTACCGGAATTAAAAAAACAAATACAAAATGTCACTGAATCCGCGTATAACCACGATAATAGATTAACTCCTTAACTTATCTAAATTTTACAGCAAACATATTTTCTGCGTTAGTTAATCTTTCGATATTCCAAATAGGAATATACAACGGGGATGATACGCAACCTATATTGTATTATTAAATGCCAATAAAAATTATTGGCATTTAGCGGCATTGCGCTAATAATTGCGTGTATGCCTTACCGTAATAATGTTAAAAGTACGTTGTGAAATAAGTCATTCTTTTAAAAGAAGAATCTAATTTATAGCAATCCTAATATCTTTTTCTTTAAACTATGAAATCTGTAACCGGCAGTAAGTGAAATACTGGTATTGACCTGGGTCATGTTTTTTATAAGAAGATTAGTTTGAAGGCTGTTCCACCATGCATGCAGATAGCAATAGTAGTTTGGGCCGTTATAGCCGGCATTTATCCATGCCTGTATATTTGAAACGGCTTGTAGTTTTATATCTGGTGTATTAGTTTCTCTCAACAAACCGCCGCCGGCTAAAATTGCCGGTGCAATAATCCATTTACCTTTTTTAAAAATAAAATTATAAGTGTAACCGATTCTTGCAATTAATGAAATCCATTCAGGATCCTGTGATAAAAGATTAAATGTTGCTGAATCGGGTATTAAATCTTTCGATGGATCTTTCCAGTTTATTTTTTGCCAGGCAGGGGTGGCCATTAGAAAAACTGATCCGGCACTTTTAACCTGTTTTAATGAAAAGCTTCGGGCAGCACTAAAAGA
>CBIGQT010000755.1:0-1838 GCA_966191655.1 uncultured Ginsengibacter sp. | reverse complement strand
TATCCTACTTTTCCACACATGTGTATTCCCTTAAGTTGACGCCAATGCGCTTTACGGGATTTTTTTCCTACCCGACTGCATCATTCAAGCGGGGGTACTTTTTTTTGGACAAGTGGCTGTTGCACAACTTTTAAAAAAACAAATTGATTTGTTGTAATAAACTTTAAAAAACAAATTGATTTGTTGTAATAAACTTTTATGCTATCTTTTAAAAAGTTATAATCTAAAAGCAACTAATTGTTCTGCACCAGTGCATGGGATTAAAAGTGCTTAAAACAAAGTAAAGGCTGGTTTTTCCAGCTTCTTTTAATGCCTGCATGTTAGTTATTACATTGTTTGCACGATGCTTCAGCAGTTTTTTAAGATTATAAGCCACTGCCGCCATTGTAAGGCATTTATTTGCTTGTAGCAACCCTTTGGTATTTACCCGCCTCATGCCTAAATAGTTAACCAGTGTACCTATGACCGGCTCTACTGTACTTTGCCTTTCTTTCATTAGTCTTTTTGCTTTGCGGCTTTGCATGCGAAGATGCATTTCCACATAATATGGCCTGTCTATGGTATCTGTTATCTTTCCGCCTTTTTTTGTATTTACAGGGCATTTGTCTTTTAACGGGCAGGTATTACACTGCTTTTTGCCTGCCCTATAATATTTATCAAAACCGTTCGGGTCTTTATACGTTCCCCTGTAAGTTAGTCGTTTGTTATTGGGACAGGTATAGTAATCACCTTCACTATTGTATATAAATCCCGGTCTTTCATACACAAATTGTGGTCTGTTGGGTATATAACCGGTAATCTTGTTTTCTTCTAATGATTTAAGTGCTTCTCCGCTGCTAAATCCTGTATCTGCAACCACTTCTTCAACAATTAATCCATTTTCTCCAAGATTCTCAATTACATTTTCTATTACCTCCGGTAAACACTGGCTGTCTCTTTTATCTGCTGTAAATGCCTGTATATGGGTGATCATATGAGAGGCTGTATCAACACTTACTTCTCCAAGGTAATTGAGCGCTGTAGCTTTGCCGGGCTTAACAGACATTTTTGCATCGGGATCGGATGGATTATAATGTGTTTGATTATGTGGGTTCTTCTTGGCCTTAAGGCCCTTACGGTTTTCAGCATCTTCAGCCTTTATATTTACAACAGTGGTGTCTTCTTTATTTGCTTCCAACTCTGCACTATACACATCTGCATCATTCAATACCTCCCTCTCAATCATGCTGTCAAGCGATGCATTGGCTTTAACAAATACTCCATCTACAGCCTGCCTTTTGCCCGATATCATTCCCTTATCTATACATTGCTTAAGTACAGATTTGAATATTGCGGTAAAGACCTCTTGCCCGTATAGCTGTCTTGTTCTGCTTAAGGTGCTGTGCCAGGGTAGCTCTTCATCAAGGTCATACCCTATAAAATAAAGGATATCCAGCCGCAGCCTCACCGTATTGATAATGCGTCTGTCACTATCGAGATTCTCAAGATAGCCTACCAGCATTAGCTTCATAAATACTACCGGGTCTATGCTCTTCTGGCCTTCTGTGCCGTAATATTTTGCTGTTTCATTGTATAAGAAGCTAAAATCAATTATTGTAATTAGCCTGCGATAAAAGTTATCCTCCGGTACCCGGTCGGAAAGCTGAAAATTGATAAACAGTTTTTCCTGATATTGCTTTTTTCCTTGCATATCCTAAATTACCAAATGTTGATAATGATCTCAAATGAAGTTATCCGCATATGTTAGTTGTGCAACAGCCACTTGAACAAAAAGTACCAAAAAAGTCAAGGACGGCATGATCCCTGCCTGACTGCGTCACGCAGCTACTCTTTACCCA
>CBIGQT010000754.1:0-1838 GCA_966191655.1 uncultured Ginsengibacter sp. | reverse complement strand
CCGGGAAATTTTGTATAATAGTTGCCTCTTATAAATTCGTCACTTACGAGCACCTGTTTTTTTTCATTGATCAAAATACCATACACCCGAATGTTGAACATCGTTAAATATTTACATTTATTTCTCCTTTAAAAACTTTTTCAGCAGGGCCGCAAAGCCATATATTCTCAAATTCCGTATCGCTGGTTCTTTCAAATTCAACACTTAATTTACCACCAAGTGTTTTCACTTCCACACGGTTAAAACCATTATCGTTATGTGCTGAAATTAATGCAGCAGCAGTAACGCCTGTACCGCAACTGTAAGTTTCATCTTCAACGCCACGCTCATAAGTGCGTACGTAGATGGTATCATCATCAAGTGTTTCAACAAAATTTACATTAATGCCTTCTTTTGAAAACTCTTTGCTGTTGCGGATTTCGCGGCCTTCCGCAACCACATCCACCTGCATCACGTCCGGCACACTTTTTACATAGTGAGGGGAGCCGGTGTCCAAAACATAATGAGTGTAAGAATATTCAACATCGGTAACATCTTTCATTTTTAACCTTACTTCGTCATTCAAATCAATTTCTGCTTCATGTTCACCATCCGCTGCAATAAATTTATATTTTGTTTTTTTTATGCCAAGCATTGAAGCAAATCGTACGATACATCTTCCTCCATTGCCACACATAGAACCCGGGTTTCCATCACTATTAAAATAGGTCATTTCAAAATCGTACCCGGGTTTTTCACTTAACATCATCAGACCGTCTGCGCCGATACCAAAGCGCCGGTGGCATAAAAAATTTACTTGTCTTGGCGTGATACTGTTGTAAATATTTTGCCGGTTATCCAGCAAGATAAAATCATTGCCGGTACCCTGGTATTTATAAAATTCAATTTTCATGTTACAGTTTTTCGGAAATAATTTCCAATGTTTTTTTTATTAATCTTTCAACCAAAGCTAATCCATCTGTACTGAAATTTTTATGAATCCTGTTAGCAACAATTGCGCTTAAAGAAACACAGTTATGCTGCAAAGCCTTGCCCAGTCCATATATGCCGGCGGTTTCCATTTCAAAATTTGTGATGCGGTGTTGCCCGAATTTAAAATCAGTTAAACGGTCAATTAAATGAGGATTGGTTATTCCTAACCTTAATACTCTGCCCTGCGGACCATAAAATCCGGGGCAGGTTACTGTGATGCCCTGGTGATACCCTTCTACAAAATACTTCATTAGTGACATGGCTGCTCCCGCAATATAGGGATAACTAAAACGGCTGTGCAACTGTGTTTGTGTAACAAATGAATGCAGTAATTGCTTGTCTTCTTCATTATTATCATGTACATAAAAATTCATCAGGTTGTCAATTCCAAGCCCGTGCGTGCTTGCCACAAAACTATCTACCGACACATCTTCCTGCAACGAACCTGACGTGCCAATTCGAATAATATTTAAATGCTTTAATTCATTTTTTATTGTTCTTGTTTCAAAATCAATATTCACCAAAGCATCCAGTTCGTTTAAAACAATATCAATATTATCGGTGCCAATGCCGGTGCTGACAACAGATATTCTTTTGTTCCCCAGCCACCCGGTATGTGTTACAAATTCCCGGTGGCTTCTTTCAAACTCTACTTCGTCGAAATATTTACTTACTTCTTTTACTCTTGAAGGATCGCCGACCGTAATAATATTTTGTGCAATTTCTTCCGGCCTTGCATCGAGATGATAAATAGCTCCGCGATCATTTATGATTAATTCTGATGCTGCAATTTGTTGCATTACCTTGGATGGAATTTTTTTGTTGTTATGATGAAATCACTTTTGCAAAACACCCGAATTTCGCAT
>CBIGQT010000753.1:0-1842 GCA_966191655.1 uncultured Ginsengibacter sp. | reverse complement strand
TTATCCAAGTTGTATCATGATAATGAATAGCAATTGTATTTTTTTTAATATCACAAAGATTTTTACCACTACAAGGCTCAAAATAACTCCAATCAATTATTTTAATTTTATTTTTGTATTTATAAAAATATTCCCGCTACACTTTTAAAAATTGTTTTAACTTGAAAACAGGATTATTTGATATAAAATTTTTGCGATGCCTGGTGATTCTCTCCATGTAAATATTAATTCCGGCGGTTTACAAAAAAATACTTTTGATGCAATTGTTATTGGTTCCGGAATCAGTGGCGGATGGGCTGCCAAAGAACTCTGTGAGCATGGCTTAAAAACTTTAGTTCTTGAAAGGGGAAGAAATGTGGTGCATCTTAAAGATTATCCTACGGCAACGATGAATCCATGGGAATTTAAGCATCGTGGCCAAATGACCGAAAAGTTTGTGAAGGAAAATCCTTTAATAACAAAGGCCGCGGGCTTTGATGAATCAACAGCACATTTTTTTATTAAGGATAACGATCACCCATACGTGCAGCAAAAACCTTTTGAATGGATTCGCGGTTACCAGGTTGGCGGTAAGTCTTTAATTTGGGGGAGAGCATGCCCGCGATGGAGCAAGTATGAATTTATAAATCCTGCTAAATATGGATACGGTATTGAATGGCCAATTAGTTATGATGATATAGCGCCATGGTATTCGCATGCAGAAAGATTTGCGGGTATTTGTGGAAACAAAGATGGAATAGAATCTATGCCTGATGGAGAATATCTTCCGCCATTTGAATTTAATTGTGCTGAAAAGGATATTAAGCAAAAGCTGGAATCAAAATATAAAGACAGGTTTATGATTCAGGGGCGTTGGGCGCAACTTACTAATCCAAAAGATATTCATCTTCAACAGGGAAGAGGACAATGCCAGGCAAGAGATTTATGTATGCGGGGATGCCCGTTCGGTGGATATTTCAGCTCTAACTCATCTACGTTGCCATGGGCTGAAAGAACCGGCAATCTTACTATCAGGCCCTTCTCAGTTGTTCATTCAATTATTTATGATGAACAAAAGCACCTGACTGGCGGTAGGCAAGGAAAAGCGATCGGCGTAAGAATTATTGATACCAATACAAAAGAGAATACTGATTACTTCGCAAGAATAATTTTTGTGAATGCATCAGCATTGAATACGAATCTTATTTTAATGAACTCAACATCTAATCGTTTTCCAAATGGTTTTGGAAATGACAATGGATTATTGGGTAAATATGTTTGTTTCCAAAATTATCGCGGCTCGGTGGGAGGTGATGTTGATGGCTACTTAGATAAATATTATTATGGACGAAGAACTGCAGAATGTATGGTTCCTAATTTCAGAAATATTTATAAAAATGATATGGATTTTGTTGGCGGCTACATGGCATTTACAGCCTGTTATCGTACAAATGAAAATGCGGGAACTATTCCTGAACAAATAGGCGGAGCATACAAAGATGCTTTGTCAGAAGCAGGGCCATGGGGAATGTATATGTATATGCAGGGAGAAACTATTCCTAAAGAAACCAATCATGTTACTCTAAGCAATGATAAAAAAGATGAATGGGGAATTCCTTTATTGGTAACTAATGTTGCTTATGATGATAACGATGAAAAGTTATTGAAAGATTTTTTAACCCAGGCAAGCGAAATGCTGGACGCTTGTGATGTTAAAAATATTACGCAGCACGATAATCATTGGGCGCCCGGGAGAGATATACATGAAATGGGCGGATGCAGGATGGGTAAAGATTCAAGGACATCTTTACTGAATGGTTATAACCAGTTTCATAATTGTAAAAATGTTTTTGTTACTGATGG
>CBIGQT010000752.1:0-1844 GCA_966191655.1 uncultured Ginsengibacter sp. | reverse complement strand
GCTAAAAAACCTTCCTGCAGCGAACATGAGAAGCAGAGTTACCGCGGAGAAGAATTTCAATCATTAACTAATTCTCTTGCGAGTTCATTCATATTACCTTTAGAATATTCAACTATTGATGTAAGAAGAAGAAACCCTTTCATCAATTTGGCATCTTCTATTTTTTGCTTTCTCCTTTTAAGATTAGGTATAAGATATTTAAGCCAGTAGTTTCCAATACGGGCATGAAACATTTCATCTGCCTTATCATATTCCAAAACACGCTTTATTTGGGGGTAGCGGGTACATATTTCTTTTTTAATTTTATGCGTTAACCTGGCAACTGCCGGGCCTTCGGTGAGGATATTTAATAATATAATTCTTTCTTCCAGCTCAGCATTTATTATAGCATCCCACGTATTCCTGTCTTTTGGTAATGGCAAGCCACTTTTATTTTCTTTGAAAGATTTTATTATTTTATATAAAGGATGCGTCTTTTCAATCATCGTAATTACTGTATCAAAAAAAGATAAGGAAAGATTTAAATATATTAAAGCATGTCTTGCCTCATCCCATGATTGTTTTGAAAAATCCCAGTAGAACTGTAAAGGAAGATTGTCGTATTCAATCACAGAAAGGGCACATAGTTCACAGGCACGCAACTCGCCCTGGGCCACAGACCAGCATGAGGGAACAATTTCTTCAAGTGTGTTGCCGTTTTCGGGAAGCGTATACCCTACATCGTTATATGAAGTGTCAAATATTTTATCCTCTTTAATTTTTGCCGGGCCAAAAAATACTCTTTCCACACCGGAAGATCCTGTTATATCAATCTTATCAATGGTAAAGGCTTTAACAGAGTTGTTTTTTACTACATCTTTCAGTTCATTCAATACCTCAGCTACAGGAACTAAGAGAATATCGTTTTTGGCTTTACCGATAAGGTAATGAATCGTGTCGTGCGCTTTTGATTCCAGGTACCATTGTAAATTTTCGCATAACTCTACATTGCAGGTTTCAATAATTTCTTTAGTTATTGTAAAAATGTGCTCATCCCATTTAACCGTTTTCTTTTTCTGGCCAAGAGATTTTATAAGGAGAGATTCCAGCCGGAGGGAAAAATCAATATAAATAAATCCTTTGCGGGAGCGTTCCAGCTTCTCACTCATAGTTTCATTCAATAAAAGATCAAGGAAGCAAAGCCTGCCTGCCGATACAAGGCATCCCTGGAGTTTTTTTATATGAAGTATTACTTCTTTTACCGTCACGGATAATTATTTTTGAATAACCCATATACAACCGAAAGCTGCATTTAGGGCAGCTTCATCTTTAGGAAACCTATCAATAAGTTACAGGTTTATTCCTGCAATTTTTGCCAGGGCAATACTCGTAAGAGCCGCAGCTATTTTAGCCAGTAATGTTTTCTCAAAGAAATTAGCATGCTTTGCAGCAACCATTTCTTTTAATATAACTTCATTTTTTTTTGATTTCTCCCAATATTTTTTATTGGCTTTGGATATTAAATAAATATCCTTTGTGTGGTGATTGAAAACAAAAATGTCGCCGTTGCTGAGTTTACGTTCTTTTAGGGATTCATCCATAATTGTAAATTTAATAGTGAGGAATTAATATAATAATGATGATAGATGCAACCAATAAATTATAATTAATTAAAGAGGATTTAAATACAAGCTCAATATAAATGTGATTGCAGAGGGGATTTTGTGGCTGCGAGGAAATACTTCACAATGTAAACAGGGTAATGAAGATACGGAAATAAATATCATTTCTGTGATGGGGTGGTTACCAAACCAAAGTAGTGAATGATGGTGTGGATGAATTTGGTTTTTAGTTAACCCACCTCA
>CBIGQT010000751.1:0-1847 GCA_966191655.1 uncultured Ginsengibacter sp. | reverse complement strand
TACTTGCCGGTTCAACCGCATTGGGAAGATTTTTTGCAGGAGTAATATTGAAAAAACTCAATTGGTTTTACGTAATAATCGGAAGCCTGCTATTGGCGGCTGTCTTGGTTCTTATAGCGATGCCACTTGCAAAAAATGAAGCGGGTAAGAGTATTACAGGCTGGCTGGACGCACCAATTGCCGCTTATATTTTCCCGTTGATTGGTTTATTGCTTGCGCCTGTTTATCCCGCTATTAATTCGGTTATTTTAACTTCATTGCCCAAGCCAAAACATGGCGTAATGTCGGGATTAATAATAATTTTTTCTGCCATCGGGGGAACTACAGGCTCTCTGCTTACCGGTTATATCTTTGATAAATATAACGGGCAAACGGCATTTTATTTTTCATTGGTACCAATTGGAATTTTAATTATTTGCCTTTTTGTTTTCAAAAAATTACAACGCAAACCTGTTGTGGAACCACAAATAAGTCCTGGTATTATAAATTAGCTTTTTAAAGCACAGCAGATGGAAATTAAATATATTTTTTCTTTAGGCGAATTATTTGAAAGAACTCAAATGGAAAATGTTTTCCCTGACGGAAAAACATTTGTTGATTGTACCCCAAAGAAGGATTTAGCGTTTATACGAGAGCGTTATGAACTTGAAAAAAATGATGCGGACTTTAGTCTTTCCACTTTTGTTTACAAATATTTTGAAGAACCTAAAGAAGCAACAACAGATTATAAAAGTGATACCGGGCAGTCGTTGGATAAACATGTTGAAAAACTTTGGGATGTTTTAAAACGCCAACCTGAGGAAACCAATGATTCATTAATTTCTTTGCCATATCCATACGTTGTGCCCGGCGGCCGTTTCAGGGAAATTTATTATTGGGATAGTTTTTTTACCATGCTTGGGTTACAGGTTTCAGGCCGTGTCGAAATGATTCAAAATATGGTGGATAATTTCGCTTATTTAATTGATCAAATTGGTTATATACCTAATGGTAATCGCACTTATTATATTGGCAGGTCTCAGCCTCCTTTCTTTGCGTGTATGGTAAAGTTATTAAGTGAAGAAAAAGGGAAAAATATTTTAATAAAGTATTTACCACAACTTGAGAAAGAATATAATTTCTGGATGAAAGGAAGAGATGCATTAACTGCTGAAAAGAATACAATAAACCGGGTTGTGCTTTTACCTGGTGGCAGCATTCTAAATCATTACTGGGATGAAAATAATACACCAAGACCGGAATCTTTTAAAGAAGATGCGGAACTGGCAAAAGAGGCGAAGGATAAAAAAATTATGTACCGGCATCTGCGTGCAGCGGCAGAATCCGGTTGGGATTTTTCTTCAAGATGGTTCAAAGATGTCAAAGATTTTTCAACAATTAATACGACAGAAATTATTCCTGTGGATTTAAATTGTTTGTTATTAAATCTTGAGCAAACAATTGTTGAAGCGTATCAATTGGCAGGCGATAATAAATCTTCTAATAAGTTTATAACGTTTTCGGACAAACGAAAAAATGCGATAGACACTTATTGCTGGAATGAAGAAAGTGGTTTTTATTTTGATTATGATTATGTTGCTTCGTCTCAAAAAACTTCATTAACACTTGCAGCCACATTTCCCTTATATTTTAAAATTGCTTCCGCAAACCAGGCTGATAAAGTGGCCGCTATAATTGAAAAACATTTTTTACAACCTGGTGGTTTAATAACAACAATTGAAACAACCAGGCAACAATGGGATGCTCCTAATGGCTGGGCACCTTTGCAATGGATTGCAATTACAGGCTTGAAGAATTACGGGCATAATAAATTAGCAGAAAAGATTGCTAAAAGCTGGATGAATATT
>CBIGQT010000750.1:0-1848 GCA_966191655.1 uncultured Ginsengibacter sp. | reverse complement strand
TTTTTATAAATTATATCTTTTCCAAAAGTCATAGGAATCAATACATCACTTGCCTGTAACGGGAAATAAAAACGTGTGGTGCCATTGCTTAGAAGTTTATAATCAAGCAAGCCGCCAAGCAACTGTTCAAATACTAATCCATATAAAAAGAACACCGCCATTGCCAAACCGCTGCGGCGCATAAGCACGGCAAGTATCATAGCAACAAATAAATAGCAAAGCGTTTGTATAAAGCTGTAACCAATATATTCAATACCGTTGAATGAAATTGAGCCGCTGTAATCGCCACCAAAATATAGTGCAACCAGAAAACAACTAATGGTTGTAAGCAATGCGATAGTAAGCCCGAACAAAATTTTTGCAACAACAAATTGCTGACTTGTTAAGCCATCAATAATATTCTGGCGATGCGTTTTGTAATTATATTCATTCGTAATAACAAGTATCATTAACATACCCGGAAAATATAACAGCCAACTGCTTACCCATGCAATGGTTTGATATACGGCAGGAAAATCATAAGGAAAAATACTCAACGGCACATTGTTCTTTTTTATTTCGCCCTGAAACTGGTATGCAATCCAGTTTATACTAAAAAGACCAATAATATATAAAGCAAGAAATATCCAGAATGCACGGTAATTTTTTACTTTAAGCCATTCCAATTTCAATAAATGCAACATAAAATTTATTTACAGGTTTTTTCTTGCCCCGCTCCTTTGGAGAGGGGTTGGGGTGAGGTCATTTATTTGTAAGTTCTAAAAATTTTGTTTCAAGGCTTTTCTTCTTCAACTGCAAATGATTTAATGCAATATTATTTTTAAAACAATATTCATTGATGGCGGCGGCGTTTGCATTTCCGTTTGAATAGTATAATTGTAAAAGATTATTCTGCTTCTTCAATGATGAAAAGCCACCCATTTGCTGCAATAGGTTTTCAAGAACATTTAAATCATCTGCACCAACTTCAATAATTTCGTCAGTAACCAAAACTTCCTCTACACTTCCGGCCGTTAAAAGGTTTCCGTTTTTTATAATAGCAACATGCGTACATACTTTTTCCACTTCATCCAATAAATGGCTCGCCATAATTATTGTTTTGCCTTCTGCCGCGAGCCGTTTAATCAGTTCTCTTATTTCTGCGATCCCGTTCGGATCAAGCCCGTTTGTAGGCTCATCAAAAATTAAAACCTGCGGATCGCCCAATAAACAGGAAGCAATAGCAAGCCTTTGCTTCATTCCTAAAGAGTAGGTGCTGAACTTGCTTTGCTTTCGTTGATAAAGATTTACTTTCTGCAACACATTGTTTATTTCATTAAAGCCTTTGCCTTTAATATACGCTGCTATCCGTAAATTTTTTTCGCCTGATAAATAATGATAAAAATTAGGGGTTTCCAATAATGTTCCTACCTGCTTTCTTATTTCGGCATCGGCAGGTTTGCCCATCAACAAAAAGCTTCCGGAAGAAGGCTTTAATATGTCAAGGATAATTCCAAGAAGCGTTGTTTTGCCGCTCCCGTTCGGCCCAAGAATTCCATACACGCTGCCTTCCGGTACAGAAAAAGAAACATTATTTAAAGCGGTGACTGTTTTGTAATGTTTGGTGATATTATTCAGTTCAAGAATATGCACAAAAAATTTTTTGCGAATAAAGCTAACCAATTAAAACAAAATGTATGGAATTATATGAGCTGCAATAAATGTTAAACCTGCAGGATTTTTCGAATAACAAACCTGGAAAATAAGCAATCAAATCAGGCAGGTTTAATTGATATGACAATATCAAGATGTGGATGAAATTATATGTTAATGTTGTCATCAATTTATTTATAACTGTTTTAATTTATA
>CBIGQT010000749.1:0-1855 GCA_966191655.1 uncultured Ginsengibacter sp. | reverse complement strand
ACCCAGGCCTCCTTCTGCAACATAGAGATTTCCATCGGGGCCAAACTTAAGCCCACGCGGATTATTAAGCCCCGTGGCAAATACTTTTGTTGTTGCTACTAATGTTTCATTTCCATCACAAAAATGAGCATGCTCTTTTTTGCAACCGATGAAAAAGAAAAAGAAAGCTGCGATAACAGCAAATAGAAATAGAAATTTTTGTTTCATAATTATCCTCCTTATTTTTTTGGTTAAAAATAAATTTCTACAAGCGTGTGCGAATTAACAGGGCAGAATTACTTGAAAGATGGTCCTCTTTATCTTCTCCGCAATTATTTTTTTATATAGCTAAACTATTTATTGTTATTAATTTTTTTTTTATAATTATACGAATCGCCTTTTTATATCTACACGTTTCATACATCAACTGCCAGTTAGACTTTTTGGGATATGAATGACTTCTGTCAACAAATAGAATGTTTTCGTTGAAAAGCTTAATGGCATAATAAATTGCAATTTATCTTTATAAAGAAAAAACTACATGACGGCATACGAATTTATATTCTCCAATAAACCGGTGAAGCGTTTATACCGTCATTTCGCTTTTTGGCTGATTTTACTTTTGCATTTCATAATTCAAAACTTGATGGTGGGTGGCATCGGCGAGGCGCTAAAGCCACGAAGTTTTATTGAAAGCACATATAATTCCTTTTTCTTTTTCCCTATCTATATTTTATCCGTATATATTTTCATTGATGTGGTAGTGCCCCGTTATCTGTTTCGAAGCCTGTATATATTATTTTTTTGTTGGATTGCCGGACTCCTGATTTTTGATTTTATCGCCTGTTTTTATTCAGGTGCGCTTTACATTCATTTAACTACTGGTATCTCTTTTCATAAAATAACTTTCGATAGCAATAAATACAACGCCATAGTTAACGGTCTGTTTTTGCCTGTAGTTATTTTGGGAGTTACCGGAGGTATTAAGCTCACTAAAAAATGGTATTTCGGGCAAAAGGAAAATGAACGGATGGCAAGAGAAAAAATCTCCCGCGAATTACAGTTACTCAAAACCCAGCTTCATCCGCGTTTCCTGTTTCACTCATTGCACACTTTAAAAAAACATATTCAAACAAATCCATCTCTTGCAGCCAATCTTATCATGCATTTGTCAGATTTGTTGAGTTATATTTTATACGAGAGCGACCAGGAGTGGGTTTTGCTTGAAAAGGAGCTTGAAGTAATAAAAAGTTACATTGACCTTGAAAAGAAAAGCTCGGAAGACAGGCTGGCTACTGAAATTAATATATCAAGAGGAAGTACCTACGGAAAATATATTTCTCCATTATTACTATTATCTGTTATTGAAAACTGCTTTGATTTTTTTTTAAAAGATAATGAAACCGATCCTTCGCTTGAACTAACGGTAGTTGTTAATGATAATCGCCTTGACTACCATCTTAGTTGCAGCCATTTTTTAGATACAAAAAATGATCTGGCAGTAGTAAAACTTAAATTTATTGATCTTGAAAAGCAATTAGAAAATCTATACCCGGCTTCGCATCAATTTGAAGTATTTGCTGATGAGGAAAACATCACTATCATTTTAAACTTACCCCTTTATTATAATGGAATTGCTGATAACAAAATCTTAGTTACAGAAAACGAATTGAATGAACTACCATAGTCTCATATTTTCCGGCAAAAGATCGGATAGGTTGTTGCGTCATTTTTTATTTTGGTTGGTGGTGTTTTGTTATCATTTCATTCGCATTAGTTTTTTTTATCCACCGGTTCATCTTCTTGAAAATATTAAACCAATTTTTCTTGGCGCAATAATATGGGGTACGCTTCCCAATATGGTATTTTCCTATAC
>CBIGQT010000748.1:0-1859 GCA_966191655.1 uncultured Ginsengibacter sp. | reverse complement strand
GATGAAACCAGAAAAAATTCATCATCACCTGGAACCTGCATTATTAAAGAAGAAAAAGAAAAGCCGTGGGCTTCATTTGTAGAACAATAATTATAAAACAAGAATTATGGAAGATGAAATTATTGAAACCGTTCTAAAAGAAATTCTGGATGAAATAAAAATTATTCACGAACAGAATGTAGACAGAAAAAAGTATGAAGAACACTTTGAAAATAAAGTTCAATCAATCGAAAAAAAACTTTTATCAATTGAAGCAAAATCATCTGTTGTTAACTTATTGCAAGTGCAGTTAGAAACTAATGCTAAAAAGATGGAAAAAATCATTAATGAACAGCCTAAAAATATCATCCATAAAAAACAGATTTTACTTTTCCCGGAATATGGAGCCAGGGAATATTATAAGCTTGTATTAGGCAGACTGTTTTTTTGGATGATGATGTTTCTGCTGGCTTTCTATTTATTTTCCTTGGGAAAACAGTTTATTGATAATTGGAAAGAAGTAAGACAGGAAGAAATATTAATTAACGATAAACCTTTTAAGAAACATTAATAATACGGGTACGAATAGATAAGTTTTATAGACAATTCTTTTCGGGAAAGATTAGAAATAACATTTAAGCCCCTATCAATTAAATTGCGTACAATACCTATTTCGAAATCGGGGTTTATAATAAAATTGAAAACCATAGAAGAATTTAAACCCAATAATAATTTCAGTCTATAACGGGCAATGCAACGTGAAAAGTACTTCCCTCCTTCTCATTACGGGTTGCCCAGATTTTGCCCCCGTGCTGTTTAATAATTTCAGAAGAAACAAATAACCCTATCCCCAAGCCGCTGAATTTGTTTGATTCTTCGTCTACCCTGTAAAAACGTTCGAATATTTTATCAAGCTTGTCATGGGGAATTCCAATTCCAAAATCCTGGAAAGACATTATAATTTCACCATTTCTTTTGATCGAATTGACTATGACCTTTTCTTTTCCGGGTGAATATTTAACTGCATTGCCTATAATATTGGTAATTACCTGTTCCAGCCTTAGTGTATCCATTTTCACTGTTGCTGATTCGTTTTCTTCTAAAATTATTTCATGACTTCGAGTAATTTGTTGCATTGCGTTAAGAACTTCCGGGAGGAAAAGATCTGTATCAACTTGAGTCTGGGTCAGTGTTAATTTTCCCGACTGAATCCTTGAGATATCCAATAATTCATTAATAAGAAAATTTAATTTATTTGAATTTTGATCTATTTTTAAAAGATATTCCTTTACTGTTTCAGAACATTTCTCCTTGCTAAGAACAGACGCGATATGTGCATAAGCCTTCAAAGTAGTTAATGGTGTTTTTAATTCGTGGCTGGCAATGGCAAGGAATTCATTTTTCTTTTCTTCCAATAGCCTGGCCTGCAATAACTCTGCTTCTTTATGAATCAATGCTTCCTCAGTTTTTTTCCTCTCAGTAATATCAGAGAGAAAAGCAATAAAAAGCCATTCATCCTGAGTCTTTACAGCTGAAACACTGATACTAATATAAAATTCATGGCCTTTTTTATGCAAAGCAGTTGTTTCAATTGTTGTGTTAAGAAAAGGGCCTTCACCTGTCTTTAAAAAGTGAGACATCCACATTTTATGAGCTTCATGATGCTGGCATGGAACAATTGTTTGTGACAACGTTTTTCCAGCAACTTCGGCTTCTGTATAACCAAAAATAGTTTCTGCCCTAGGGTTCCACTCTAAAATTTGTTGGTGTTCATTAATAACAATTATAGCATCCGGGCCACTTCTGAAAAAGGTTTTTAATCGTTTTTCACTTTCCTTTATAGTTTTGAGATAGGCTGATCTGTCAAGGGAGTATCGCAT
>CBIGQT010000747.1:0-1862 GCA_966191655.1 uncultured Ginsengibacter sp. | reverse complement strand
AAATTAATCGTAATATCAAACCTACAAAAAAAACACTTTTAAAAAGTGGAATTTTTATTTTTATATATTTTAGGCCTTCTTACTTTGAGAAGGTGTAACTCTAAATTCATACCTTAGTAGTAATAAAATTTGATGAAGGAAAAAGATCTCGAAAAATTTATACTTTTTGGCTAAGATGACATAGACGACCAGGAAATACTGCAGCAAATATTTTTTGAGCTCTACGCATCATTTGATTTGCAATTTTTTAATAATGGACGAAAAGTAATTTCATATCTTAAAAATTCATTCGATCATCTTCCCTGTTTAATTATTTTAGATTTTAATATGCCCGACCTGAATGGAGCAGAAATATTAAAAATATTATCAAATGATAAGCGGCTTACAAAAATTCCAAAAATAATTTGGAGTACATCTAATGCTCCGGTTTATAAAATAAGCTGCCTGGAATATGGTGCAAACGATTACCTTACGAAACCCTCTAAAATTGATGAACTTGAAAATATGATCAAATACATGCTCTCGTTTTGTTGAAATACTTCCCGCAACTTAGTCATAGAATGACCCTATAAAAAGTATTGAAATATAAAAAAAATAACCATATTTGTTTTTTTAATATATTTAATTTTCTAATGTCCGAACTTGTGATCTCTGCTCAACATTTGATATTTACCTTACTTGGTAACATGTCAAACTTTAAGATGAAATGAACGAAGAGAAGTTATTATATGAAAAACGAATTAGTCAATTAGAGGTGGAACTTCAAAAAGCCATTTATAAAAAAAATCAATACAAAAAGGAGCAGGAAGAATTTTTTCACCTCGCTTCTCATGACCTGCAGGCGCCGCTCCGGAAATTGTCAACTTTTGTTGAAAAATTAACCTATAAATTGAAAGACCTTCGCCAGCAGGAAGCTAACTTTTATATTGAACGCATACAGTCTACGCTTGTAGTTATGAGGGAAATAATTGATAACCTGTCTGTCATATCTGATAGTATAAAATCAGATCCTGGGTTTGGGAAATGTGATTTGAACGAGCTATTGCAAAACATTTTAGAGGAGTCTGAGCCGGCTATCACAGAAAATGATTTGGCTGTAATTTGTTCGCCCATGCCGGTTATCGAAGGAAATTATGCTCAGTTAAAAGAGCTATTTCAAAACCTTATCACCAATTCAATTAAATTTCGAAAAAAAGATTCTCCGTTACAAATAGAAATAACAGCGGGCCCGATAGATGAAGAAGATAAAAAAGCTTTTGATTTGGACAACAATACATTATACCATAAAATTGAAATTATGGATAACGGGATTGGATTTGATGGGCAACATTCTCAAAAAATATTTAAGCCCTTTGTGCGTCTACACGGTAATTCAGACTATGAGGGACATGGACTTGGCCTGGCGTTGTGTAAAAAAATTATTGAAAAACATCACGGCTTTATTTTTGCGAAGTCGGCAAGGGATTCAGGCACCCGGTTTATATTAATTCTACCTGCCGCACATATTTAATAATATGCTTACCTCAAACAAAATAAAAATATTGGTGGTTGATGATGATGAAGATGATTACTTTATAATATCTGATTATATTAATGAAATTGACAACAGTAAATTTATGATTGACTGGTGCAGCAATTATCAATCTGCTGTAGGAAAATTCAAACTAAAGGCATACGATATGTATTTTATTGATTACAGACTTGGAAATGAAACCGGCATGGATTTACTGAAAGAGGCTATCCGAGTACATGGTGACGCTCCGGTCATTTTACTCACAGGCAAGGGAAATAAAGCCATTGATATCGAAGCGATGCAAAATGGAGCTACCGATTATCTCATCAAATCGGAATTGAACGCAGAA
>CBIGQT010000746.1:0-1868 GCA_966191655.1 uncultured Ginsengibacter sp. | reverse complement strand
CTTCTTGCACTTTTAATGAAGTAAACAAATATCAGGAAGCTGATGCCATTAAATGTAGGCATTATAAAATTAATGGAGATTTATAAAAGAAGTGATATTTAAACGCTCTTTTTTAGATGGTTATTTATCCCTGTTTGGTTGTTTTAATTGGAACACTTTTACCGAGCCTTTTTGAGTAATTAATTTTTCAATAAAAGGCTGAATAGAAACTGCGGTATCAATTTTACGCGTATCACTATAAAGATAAGCAGCTCCATCCGCGATTGCCTTACTTAACTTTTCAGCATCATAATTATTATTGTCAAAAACCCATCCCTTTTTGTCAATGTAATAAAGAAAAATAAAATGCGATATATCGTTGCCTGCAATACAAAGAGCAGTATCGGGCACTGCTTTTTGCAGATCATTTTTATATAATAAAAAATCATGATTAAAGCCCGGAGTGTTTTCATTCCATGCATTACGCATACGTAAACTGGCTATTACCGGAAGCATAAGAAGTAATAAAAAAGTTACATACCTGGCTACTTTATTTAACGTAGAAAAATAGTATATCCCGTAACCAACAAGAATAAATAGTAATGGATAAAAAGGAAAAAGATAATAATCATGAACAGTGGTAATCATATTAATTTCAAATGCAAAATAACCTGTAATTACCAGCCCCCATATCGCAAATAAGAAGAACCTTTTATCTTTAAATGCTTTATGTTTTACAATAAAATAAAATGCTGCCAGAAAGAACAGAAGCGAGCCGTAATTTAATAGTAACTCGGGCAGTGTTGATATTGCATTATGTAAAAAATAATCAAGAATTGTTGATAAGGATGCTTTATTATCTAAAACACCTTGTACAATGCCATTGCCCGTCCACCCTGAAATTACAATTGCATACCAGCATAACGGCAACACCACAAACGCAAAAGAAGCCAGGAAATTTTTTAGGATATTTTTGCCGGGATTGTCATAACGCCGGGCATTAAGAAAATAACCAAAAGGAACTATAAAATATAAGATAAAAGGCAATTTACACAATGCGCCTGCACTTAACAGCAAACTGCTTAATAATAACAATACCGTTTCCTTTTTGTAACACCATTTAAAGAAAAAATACATTCCCCAGATAGAGAATGCCAATGCAAGATTATCGGGCAGGGGATTGATTGTATAATAAAAAAAAGCGGGAGAAAAATTAAAAGCCCACGCGCCTGAAGCAGCTATAAATTCATTTTTAAATAAAAAAAAAAGCATTCTATACATTCCCAATACAGAAAACAAACCAATTATGAACATCCATATTCTTGTTATTAAAATGCTTTGGCCAAAAATTTTATAAGTGCATGCAACAAGCCATTGCTCCAAAGGAAACTCCATCCTGAATATACCATTGCCATTGCCGCGATCATTTTTGCGCGGGTGAAGTATGTTCATATCTTCTTTATAAAAACTATTGATGGTTGACTGCGTTTGCGTTTGCCTCCAAACGTGTATGCCAACCAGATCTTTCGAAAAATTTTTATAATGTAGCAATGTGCTGATAACAATTATTGCGCAAAACAAAAGCGGCCATAATTTATTCATGTGCTAAGATTACTTTTTTATGGTAATAAATATCTTTTTTGAAGTAATATTTCAGATAAATTTTGTGCATAACTTCTACGATAATGTTTTTAATAATTGATGCATTGTATCAAAAACGCAGGGTGCTATCTGTCAGAAATAGACTCCCCATAGAATAAAATTGACAAAAAATTTTTTGAAAGCAAAAAAACCGGAGGAATCATCTTAGTTTTCGTAACAATTCTCTAAAATAGAAATAATTTATCCGAAAGATTTTAAAAATTCTATGAGATAAATAATGAACAAAG
>CBIGQT010000745.1:0-1869 GCA_966191655.1 uncultured Ginsengibacter sp. | reverse complement strand
ACTTTTAATTCTTTAATTAATTCATTGAGACAGCTATCAATTCTGCAATATCCATCACTTGTACCGGCTCTTCTTTTTCATTTAATTTAACTCCATCGGTAAGCATGGTATTACAAAACGGGCAGGCCGCTGCAATAATGCCGGCGCCTGTTTCCAATGCTTCTTTGGTTCGTTCATTATTAATGCGTGTAGTACCTTTTTCTTCTTCTTTAAACATTTGAGCGCCACCTGCGCCGCAACACAGTCCATTACTTTTGCATCGTTTCATTTCTATTAATTCAGCATCCAGAATTTCTAATACTTTTCTCGGCGCTTCATAAATATTATTGGCTCTGCCGAGGTAACAACTATCATGATAAGTAATTTTTTTTCCCTTAAATATCCCATCTTCTTTCATTTTAATTTTGCCATCATCTATCAATTGCTGCAAAAATGTTGAATGGTGTACCACCTCGTAATTTCCTCCCAGCACCGGGTATTCATTTTTAAAAATATTAAAACAATGAGGACAGGCGGTTACAATTTTTTTTATTTTATAACCATCAAGAATTTGAATATTCTGATAAGCCATCATTTGAAACATAAATTCATTTCCTGCACGCCGCGCCGGATCACCCGTGCACATTTCTTCTTTGCCCAATATAGCATAACTCACTCCAACCCTGGCTAATATAGTTGCAAAAGCTTTTGTAATTTTTTGCGCCCTTTGATCAAAGCTACCGGCACAGCCCACCCAGAATAGAATTTCGGGTGTTTTATTTTCAGCCATCATCTCAGCCATCGTAAGTACATGCATCTTCAAACCTTTTAATGAGCTAAAATACAACAAACAATTTTTATGATTAACTTATGTTCAACAGTTTAAAACTTAATTTTGCGCTTTTTAAAATCTAAGTGAAGCTGATAAATAAAATAAAAAACTGGGAGCAATGGCCATTCAAATTATTATATGCGCCTATTGTTCCGGTATGGGGCTGGTATATGTTACGTTCACGGACAATTTGGTTTTTTACGCCCAGTAACCCAAAGCTTACATTCGGCGGCATGGAAGGCGAGCCAAAAAAAGAGATGCATGATCTTTTACCTTCCCACTTATGCCCTGCATTTTTCAACGTACAACCTTTGGAAAATTTTTCTGTTATATTAAAATTATTAAAAGAAAAAAATATACAATTCCCGCTTATTGTGAAGCCGGAAGTTGGCGGCCAGGGAATTTTATTCAGGAAAATAAATAATGAAGCAGAGCTAAAAAATTATCATGAGCAGGTACCGGTTGAATATTTTGTTCAGGAGTTTATAGAATATCCCATAGAAGTAAGTCTTTTTTATTATCGTTATCCTAATCAATCCAAAGGAGCCATAACAAAATATATAAAAAAAATTCCTATGCAGGTAACGGGCGATGGAATACATACTTTGCAGGAATTGATTATGTTGAATTCTAAATCAGGAAAAAGAATTGATGAACTCCGGATGAAGCATGAACACAATTTTAATAAAGTATTGCCGGCAGGTGATAAATATATGTTAAGCTATGCGGCCAATCACAACCGCGGAGCTCTTTTTGTCGATCTTAAAAATGAAATTGATGAGAGCCTGACCAATAACCTGGATGAAATAAGCCGTTCTGTTAATGATTTTTTTTATGGCCGTTATGACATAATGTGTAATTCAATTGAAGAATTAAAAGAGGGTAAAAACTTTATGATACTCGAATACAATGGTTGTGGCGCAGAACCCAATCATTTTTATGACACCGGCTATACACTGATAAATGCATGGAAAGAAATTTTAAAGCATTGGAAAATTTTATTCGAAATAAGCAGGTATAACTATAAAAAAGGTATCAAATACTGGCCTGCATTAAAA
>CBIGQT010000744.1:0-1870 GCA_966191655.1 uncultured Ginsengibacter sp. | reverse complement strand
TTATGTATAGAAAAGATTGATGCAGGCTTAATAATCGCCCCGCTTTTGTTAATAGTTCTACTTGAAAATGCATTCAAATTTGTCAGCAGTTATTCTCACAAAGAAAACAAAATAGACATTCACATATATTCAAAAGCAAATGTTTTACATTGCTCATTAGGCAATACCATGGAGATTCAAAAAGACACAGAGGCCGGCAATTCAAGCGGCATTGGCATTGCTAATTTAAAGCGAAGATTAGCGATACTATATCCTGGCAAATACGAGCTAACCACAAGTAGCGACAAAGAATTTTACAAAACCAATTTAATGGTAGACTTATCATGAAACTAAAATGTATCATCATAGACGATGAACCCATCGCACGAAAAGTATTACAGGAATTTATTGAAGAGATAGACTATTTAGAATTAAAAGGCCACGCAGAAAACCCTTTGAAGGCAATGCCCTTGTTAACTAATAATGATATTGATATAATATTTTTAGATATTAATATGCCGAAAATTACCGGCATCAATTACCTTAAGAATTCCAGGAACAAAGCCAGTGTAATTATGACAACCGCTTATGCAGAATATGCTGTTGAAGCTTACGAACTGGACGTTACAGATTACCTGGTAAAACCTATTTCCTTTGAACGTTTCTTAAAAGCCTGTAACAAGGCAAGGGAAATAAGAGAATTTAAAAATGTCTCCCAGGGTCAGGGACTTAACCCTAATGATCATTTTTTTATTAAGTGCAACGGGCAAATTGAGAAAGTTTTTTATGATGATTTGATTTATGCCGAAGCAATGTTAAATTATGTGATGCTCTATACTCACAGCAAAAAAATGATGGTTTATGTTACTATCAAAAGTTTAGAAGAACAGTTGCCGGCTGGCATTTTTATCAAAGTACATAAATCCTTTATTGTGAATATAAACAAGGTAAAAAGCATAGAAGGTAATATTTTGGACATTGGCAATCAAAAAATACCCATTAGTCAAAATCTAAAAGAAAAAGTGATCGCCGAAATTGTGAAAGATAAAATGATAAAAAGGTAATAGGATGGAGATGCCAGTGAAATTAGTTCAATGCTCCCGTTCTGATTCAAGTGAACGCCGGCTTCTTATTTATGATTTTATTCATTTCATCAAGTAATTGACATTATTGGTGTAAAGAATCGAAGTCATATATTTCGCTGTTCTAATTTTGCCGTAAACAGTTTTATTTACTTCCTGGTTCAGCAACCTTAGATGCCAGGTGGCCATGTAAGTTAGAGTAGCTGATGATCAAAAATTTATAAAAATGAAAAAATTTGTTATTGAGAGAAATCTTCCGGGTGCAGCCAATCTTTCACGTGATGAGTTGCGATACATCGCCCAGGCTTTTTGTGAGGCCGCGGACCGACTGAAAAAGCCGTATACATGGCTACAATCATTTATTGCGGATGATAAGATATATTGTGTCCACATCGCTGAGAGCAAAGAAGCCATTCGTGAACATTCCAGGATTGCAAAAATTCCGATCAACACCATCTCAGAAGTGAGAACAATAATAGATGCTACAGCTGCCAGTATTTAGGATGAGTGCCGTAATCGTACAACAAAGCCGTTGACAAGAAATGACCTTCAAAAAAATAACATGGCATTGAATTGTCTAACCAAATTTTGGCTCATTTCTTTCAATTTGCGAAACTCCAGGACAACATCCTTTAACTTTCGGAACGGTTGAAATGTGTTTCATTTCGTCCCCGCCTGTATTCTTGATACCATCCTTGAATGTCTTCACCCCATTTTGGATTAGGCCACAAAGGATCCCTAACCTTTCATCACCGGCTGAAATTCTATTCAGCTCTTTTTTACTGCGTGGCCAAAATCGTATATTCGGT
>CBIGQT010000743.1:0-1874 GCA_966191655.1 uncultured Ginsengibacter sp. | reverse complement strand
GGAAGTTCTTCCAGCCTGGTTCTTTTAATAATTGCTGTGTCCGGGCCAATGTGAATGCCTTTAATATATGCCTCGCCTGTTAGTTCATCAAATTGGAGCGAGTCGTATGCAATTTTATAAAGGCTATCCGTTTGCCCGGCAACCGTACTTTTAAGTTTGTCTCTTACGATGCTATATTTCTTATTTTGCCACACTATGTAAAGTGCGATGGCAACAACAAGAATTCCTAAGATGATAAATAATAATTTTCTTGATATAGATTGTACAATTTTCCGCAGGTGCATAATAAGGTTTAATGATGGAAGGTTCTTGTTGTATAACTCAAATTTAAAGTTTTAGTTTTGACATACATTGAAATATTATGAATATAGATTTTAACAGAAACGAAGATGAAATGAAACTTGCATTGAGTAACCTTAAAACCTTAACAGCAAAAATTGAAGAAGGCGGCGGTAAAAAAGCAATGGCAAAACAAAAGGAAAGAAATAAACTAACTGCCAGAGAACGTATACAATACCTGCTTGATAAAGAAAAAACTTTTATAGAAATCGGTGCCTTTGCAGGTTATGGAATGTATGAAGAATATGGAGGATGCCCTGCAGGCGGTGTCGTTGCCGGTATTGGTTATGTTAGCGGTAAACAATGCGTTATTATTGCGAATGACCAAACGGTAAAAGCAGGGGCCTGGTTTCCCATTACAGGGAAAAAGAATCTTCGTATGCAGGAGATTGCCATGGAAAATAATTTACCGGTGATTTATCTTGTTGATAGTGCTGGTGTATTTCTTCCTATGCAGGATGAAATTTTTCCTGATAAAGAACATTTCGGTCGTATTTTTCGTAACAATGCAAAGATGAGCGCCATGGGTATTACTCAAATAGCTGCAGTGATGGGGCCCTGTGTTGCAGGCGGTGCTTATCTTCCGATAATGAGTGATGAAACTATAATGGTAGAAGGAAATGGTTCTATTTATTTAGCAGGGCCATATCTTGTAAAAGCAGCCATAGGCGAAACTACTGATAGCGAAACACTGGGCGGCGCAGCTACCCATACAGAAATAAGTGGCATTGCTGATTATAAATTTGCAACTGAAGAAGAATGTCTTGACGAAGTAAAAAAAATTATGAGTAAGATAGGGGATTTTCCTAAGGCGGGTTTTAATCGCATTGCTCCATTACCACCATCAAAAGATCCATCAGAAATTTATGGCATTTTTCCAGGGACAAATACAAAGCCATATGATATGCTTGAAATTATTGACAGGATTGTTGATGCTTCGACTTCGCTCAGCACAAGTTCTTCGACATCGATTAGCAAAGGTTCTTCGACTTCTGGTGAATCGAATGCTTCTGAATCAATAAGCAAAAGTTCATTTGAACAATTTAAAGAAGGTTACGGCAAAACAATATTATGCGGCTATGCACGCATTGACGGGTGGGCCGTTGGCATCGTTGCCAATCAACGTTTGAATATAAAAAATAAAAAAGGCGAGCTGCAAATGGGCGGAGTAATATATAATGACAGCGCTGATAAAGCTGCAAGATTTATTATGAATTGCAACCAGAAAAAGATTCCGCTTTTATTTTTACAGGATGTAACCGGTTTTATGGTGGGTAGCCGAAGCGAACATAATGGCATTATAAAAGACGGCGCCAACATGGTAAATGCCGTTGCCAACTCAGTTGTGCCAAAAATAACCATCATTCTCGGAAACTCTTATGGAGCGGGTAATTACGCCATGTGTGGCAAAGCATACGATCCAAGATTTATTTATGCGTGGCCTTCTGCAAAAATTGCGGTGATGGGCGGTGAGCAGGCTGCAAAAACGTTGTTACAAATTGAAGAGGCTTCTCTAAAATCAAAAGGAAAAGAAA
>CBIGQT010000742.1:0-1878 GCA_966191655.1 uncultured Ginsengibacter sp. | reverse complement strand
TTATGCATTCAATTAAACTTTTATTAGGCGCGGCAATTTTTTTTGTTTTTCTATTCATAAAAAATGATTGCGTTGCCCAGGAGAACCGTGGTAATGACACGAGTTATTATGTATATTTTCCCGGAAGCATAACCGGCCGTATTTATACATCAAGAAAGTACACAGGCTATGCTATAAAAGACAAATATTCTTCAGATAAATTTTACGACCCACACTCAACATTAAATTTGGGTGTAGGAGCAACTTATCATAATTTTTCGCTTAACCTTGCCTATGGATTTAAATTTTTAAACCCTGATAAAGAAAAAACAAAATACCTTGACCTGCAGGCGCATGTTTATCAGCCCAAATGGGCAATAGATTTTTATGGACAATTCTATAAAGGTTTTAGTGCCGGTGATTATTACAGGGGAGACGAAAAAATTTCGCTGGTTGGTTTATCTGTCTATAGAGTTTTCAATCCCACACGCTTTTCTTACAGGGCCGCCCTTATTCAGAATGAATGGCAGAAAAAGTCGGCAGGAGCATTTTTAGCCGGCGCTGAATCGTATTATGGCATTGTTAAAGGAGACAGCAGCCTTATAAATTCATCAATTATTAATAAAGAGATTACTAAACTAAACTATTTTAGTTTTGGGCCAGGTGTTGGATACGCATATACGCTGGTTGCGTTTCAGCATTGGTTTTTAACAGGATCGCTGACTGTAAATTGTAATTTAACTTTTACATCTACTCACAATGAAGAAATTAAAGTTGGTGAGCGTTTTACTGTAAATCCCGGAACCCGTTTTCGGATTGCTGCAGGTTACAATGGCAGAGTCTGGTGTATTAGTGCTAACTGGATTGAAAATAGCCTGCCCTTTAAAAGCAATGATCTGCAATATAAATACCAGTTACGAACAGGCAACTACCGCTTTATAATTGCAAGAAGATTTAACACAGGAAAGCATTTGCAGAATACCTTAGAGCCTGCTGATAAAATATTGAAGGATTAATCAGAAAAACTGCCCGCCAGTAATGCATAATAAAAGTTCTGCTATATTTATTGGTTCAAATCGTTTTTTTGGACATTCAATTAATAGAACTTTTCAACATTGAACCTGAACAACTGGATGGCTTACTGTCATTGGGCTGGTTCAGGATACAACAAACCATATTCACTACAGACATCTTATATTTCAACGGCAAAGTGTACAATACCGTTTGGTTACGGGTACGGCTACACGATTTTGCAACAGATAAAAAATATAAAATATTATCCCGGAAAAATAACAGGTTCAGTACCGAAATAAAAAAGGCAGTGATTGCTCCTGCGCATGAAGCCTTATTTGCTTCTTATAAAGAAAGTATTTCGTTTGAAAGCGCTGCTTCCCTGCATTCCCTCTTATATGGAAACAGTGAGCGCAATGTATATAACACTTACATGATTGAAGTGTATGATGGCGATGTACTTATTGGTATCGGTTGTTTCGACCTTGGTAACATCAGTGCAGCAGGCATTTGTTCAGTATATCATCCCGATTATAAAAAATTCAGTTTGGGCAAATACATTATCTATGAAAAGATGCAATATTGTAAAAGAGAAAAATTTACCTATTTCTATCCCGGCTATTTTGTTCCCGGCTATCCCATGTTTGATTATAAGCTTGAAATAGGTAAACCGGCTATTGAATATTATGATACCGTTCAAAAACAATGGTATCCATTTTACGAGTAAGCTACCCGTTATCTTTAGAATGATAAATTTAATGTTGAGATGGGTTATTCAAATAACGATTAAGTAAATTAAAACAAGTGTTTCTACAGGTACAAGTATTGCCAACTAACAAGGCATGCCCGACATCCTTGCGCCAAGCGACTTTTCAATAAGATTGGATT
>CBIGQT010000741.1:0-1879 GCA_966191655.1 uncultured Ginsengibacter sp. | reverse complement strand
CTTATAGCATGAATAACCTGGACAGATTTTTTTTAAATGGTGAAAGAGGTTTTGCAGAGCTGCAGCCTGCAACCGGTTATGGGCCTATCATGGGGCGCACCAATAAAGGTGAAATAAATCAGCCGGTGGTAACACATCAAACTTTGCAAATGGAAGAAATGTCGGCTATCATTTTGCAGGGCAAAGTACCTGTTGTACCGGTTAATGGCGAAGAGGCCCTGAAAGATTTAAAAATTATTGACGCAATATATGAGGCTACCAAAACGGGTAAGAAGGTAGAATTAAAATTGTGATAATAAAAGCGCTGTTTCACTAGATAGCCCGATCTCGGTAAATTTTTAATTAAAAAACATTAATTATTCTATAAGCAGCTAACCGGATTTTTTTTAGGAATATGCATTTGTGAAAAACTTTCAAAAAACTTTTGATAAAATTCTGCTATCGTACAGACCTGAGCCCTTAATTTTAAAGTTAAAAGGTATAATTGATGACCAAGATTTTGTTTTTAATCTTCCTGAATTTCTCTGCATTCAAAGCATCCAGCCAGTCATTTAATGTTCATGACTTGCTCAACCTGGCAGATTTGAGCGCAGGCAGCATAAGTAATTACATGTTCAAAAAAGGATTTAGTCTTAACCGCGAAGGTCAGAATGATTCGGTTGAAGCGAGTTATGTAGCAAAAATAAAAGTAAGAAAAAAGCCTCCCCAAATAAAACAAATCGTTGATTTTTACGAAAGGAATGGCGTAAGATATTTTGTGTTCCGCCTTTTAGATTTGGATGATTACGAGGATGGGCAGCGAAAACTAATGAAGTCGGATTTTATTTACGATAAGCAAAGAGTTGCCGACAAGGATTCATTAATTCTTTTTCAGAAAAAAAATATTTCCGTCCTGGCATCCATTGAAATGAAAGATAGTGTTCCCTGGTATTCTTTCAAATTAAAGCAGAGAAAAATACCGGACTCAGTTTTGTATGCCGAAGACCTGCTTCAATTTGATTCGCACGAATTTCTTGAAAGCTATTTTGGCGAAAGAAATGTAACAAAGGACCTGTATTATTTTTCAGAAAAAGAATTAAAAAAATGTTCGGTATTATTTAACGGAACACGCTACCAGGTGGCTTTTGTATGGGGCGATCAGAACAACCTGGATAATCTTTCTTATATTATTGTATCAAATTTATTGCCTACTAAAGATGGGAAACAGAACAGCATTACCAACGAAGATAATGCGTGGAAATTCCGGAGCGGTATCCATCACGGAATGAATATAAGGGATGTGCTACGGCTTAATGAGACGGATTTTCTCATGGTTAACCCGGATAATAAAGGGAAAATTAATTTTAAAAAAACCGCTTTAATGTTTGCCTGCCGGGATTGTTTTGACAACCCTATTTTTAACCAGGCTGAAATTAGTGCATTGGATATTGCCAAAGCCAATCTGCAGATGCGTGTTTTTGATATAATTCTTTATCCATAATTTAAAAATATTCCGGAAACTATTATAAAATATAAAACCAACCCATTATATTTATGCTTTCAAATGCCAAAAATTTTTAGATATTTCATACGGCTACTCAAAGAAAAATTTTATTTGCACAGTTTTTACTTATAGACAATCTTTTTAAGCAATAATAATAACTTATAACGCTTGAAATGATGAAAAGATGGCCCGGTTTACCGGGTCATTTTTGTTGTAGTATTAGGAGCTATGAAAATGCCGGAGTTTTTAACAAGATCAATTGCGTTTATACTATTCCGTTATATAATTGCTTGAATATTTTTTTATAGCCATGTTGATATAATATCATCTCTTAAATTATTTTGTTTTTATTTTTATGTTGTTACTTTATATTTTAATTTGTTTATATGGAAAAGC
>CBIGQT010000740.1:0-1888 GCA_966191655.1 uncultured Ginsengibacter sp. | reverse complement strand
TTCTTACAATTAATTTTTCGCCAATCTTGTTTACTAATTTATCTCTGAACCTTAGAGCCTCTGGAAAATTGTGCCCAGTATCAATATGAACCAAAGGAAAAGGAAACTTGCCTGGGCGGAAAGCTTTCAAGGCAAGGTGCACTAACGTTATAGAATCTTTACCTCCGGAAAATAACAATGCAGGACGTTCAAATTGTCCTGCTACTTCACGCATAATGTGTATCGCCTCCGATTCTAATTGTGCCAAATAATCCAAATGATATTTACTCATTTTGTTTTTTTATACTTCATTATTTATTGTTGCTTCACTATGAACATGAAGCCCGCATTCTTTTTTACTATCAACTTCCCACCACCAGCCTCCTGCACGAAAATCTTCGCCGGCTTTTATAGCCCTTGTGCAGGGAGCACATCCAATACTCACAAAACCTTTATCATGTAAAATGTTATAAGGAATGTTATTTTCATTGATGTATCTTTTTACTTCTTCCGTTGTCCAGTGAAGTATTGGGTGATATTTTATAATGTTATTGCTTTCATCCCATTCAACCTGTGGCATATCACTCCGGTCTATAGAATGCTCTGCACGAAGTCCTGTAATCCAGATTGAATTATCTTTTAAAGCTCTTTTTAAAGGCTCTACTTTGCGAATGAAGCAACAATCTTTTCTATTCTCCACAGATTCATAAAACGAGTTTGGCCCTTTTTCTGATACAAAATTTTCCAATGAAATTGCATCAGGATAATAAGCCTTTATATGTGTGTTATATTTTTCATTTGTGGCTCTCCATACTGAATATGTTTAGGGAAATAATATGCCGGTATCCAGTGTGAAAATTTTTATAGGAAGATTATTGCTTAAAATTTTATGAGTAATAACCTGATCTTCATAACTAAAGCTTGTTGAAAAAATTACCTTTCCGGGAAATTGATTTACCAGCGCTAACAGAAGTTCATCGATGCTTACAACAGATGCTGCCTCTGCTATTGATGATACTTGTTCTTTTAGCGTTTGAAACATTTTTGTTAATATTTTATTGTTGTTTTTATAAAAAAGAGATACTTTGAAAATTTTGATTGTTGCTTCGTGAATTTATATCAGCAACAGCAGCGCATGGAGTAGCAGTGAGTAAGCATATATATTTTAAAAGAAGATAGCTTCATGTTTATGTTAATTCTAATAGTCTACCACAAAAGTAGGGTATAGATTTTAAAAAAGAGAAAATAATTTTAAACAATTTTATTTTTTGAAGAAAAAAATAAAAAACTATTCTGCAAAGAGATGACACTTATATGCTAAAAGATGTGTGTTTTGCATTAAGGAATTTAAAACTTTCAATCAGCCGTTTAAAAAAATTGCAGGAAAAAAGGATTTAAAAAAATCTATTCAGGGCATATTTATTCTAACTTAAAAATTTTTTATTGATCCATATCAATAGAATTTCTTATCTCACCTCAATGGACTGCAATATGTATCTCATGTAATTTTGTGTGTAAAAATTAAATAAAATGGAATTATTAAATGCATTAGAATGGCGTTACGCTTCAAAAAAAATGGATGGTAAAAAGGTACCTGAAGAAAAGATAGAAAAAATATTGGAAGCTATAAGACTTGCTCCATCATCAATAGGTTTACAACCTTATTCTGTTATTGTTATTACCGATCCTGAATTAAAACAACAAATATTACCTATTGCCCATAACCAGCAACAAGTTGTTGATTCTTCACACTTGTTAGTTTTTGCTGCATGGGATAAAATAACAATAGAACGTATCGAAGATTTTATTCAGCTTAATGCAACAACAAGAAATGTTTCCGCTGAATCTCTTGATGGCTTAAGAAATAAACTGATTAATATTTCCAAGCGTTCGGATGAAGAAAATTTTG
>CBIGQT010000739.1:0-1900 GCA_966191655.1 uncultured Ginsengibacter sp. | reverse complement strand
CCTGCGGAAACACCTCCGGCGATTTTAAAATAACATCACGGTACCTTCCCACATCTCCGGAAAAAGTGAGATGCGTTTCTTTTCCATTTTCTTTTATTTTTAAATGAACCGTTGTACTGCCAATTATATGTCCGGCATCTAAATACATGAACTGAACATTTTCGTCTATGCTATGCCATTGTCCATAGGGAATAATAACAAAATAATCAAGCGCTTTTACCGCGTCTTCAGTTGAATATAATGGCTGAAGATATGGCCGTCCCTGAGTTGCACGAACTTTATTTTCAAACTTTATATCATTCTCCTGTATGCCGGCGCTATCAGCCATCAGTATTGCCGATAAATCTTTTGTTGCATCCGTTGCAAAAATTTTTCCTTTAAAGCCTTCCTTCACCAACTTTGGTATAAGACCGCAATGGTCAACATGCGCATGTGAAAGAATTAAATAATCTATTTCTGAAGATACAAAACCGAAGTCACGATTTAGTTCGTCAGTTTCATCGCCCATTCCCTGGAATAAGCCACAATCCAGTAAATATTTTTTTCCATTGGTTAAGGTGAGTAAATGTTTGGAACCGGTAACCGTGCGTGCTGCACCGTGAAAAGCAATCTTCATAAATAATTTTTATTTGAGTGATGATAGAAATTGAAGTTAAGAAAGAAACTAATGTTAAATTCATAGCAGTATGATGTTTATCATATAATGGCATGAAGATGATAAAGCATGCTCTTATTGTTTTTTAAGTCTTGGCAGGAAACGCACAGCAATAATTAATTCTTTTTTGCTTTAAAGGACCAGTTAAATAAAAACTCCGCGACCACATCGTTATTTTTATTTTTACCAATTGATTTTACGATGGCAGTTTTTCCTTCCCCGGATAAAATTGCTTCATCAATAACAGCAGCAATCTCTTTTCCCTGCCCGCAGGTAAAATAAATTCTTTCAGTTGCTTTCTTAAAATAATTGACCTCCATTCTTGTAACCAGCATTGATACGGCAGGTGTTCTTTTATAAATATTACTTAGCGCTAAAACTCCTGTACTCATTTCGGCAGCCATGGCAAGTGAAGCAAAATAAGTAGAACGAAATGGATTTTGTGTAAGCCATTTAAAAGGCACCGATGTCATACATTTTTCTTCAGTAAGTTCTCTCACTCTTACTCCTGAAAAATATGCAGATGGCAGTTTACGAAATAAAAACATATTGAATTTATATGAATGATTCACCAGTTTAAAAAAAGATTGTTGAGAAGAATTCATAATTATTTATTTGGCGAACATCGCACATCTAACATCGTACATCATACATTGCATTCATTTTCCTTTCTCCAATATTTCAAACTCCCTGCTAACGCTTTCACCATCTTCATTTACAATAGTAAGCAAATGTTTTCCTGGTGATGGGCTTAATGCCATTTGATGAAAATTTATTGTCGTGCCCACATATTCATCATCTAAGTGCCAGAAAATTTTACCCCCCGGATTTCGGCTTGCGGCCTTAAAGATAGTTTTTCCGCGGCTGCCATCTATTTCTAATGGCACATAAATTTTAGCATTTTGCTGAGGATAGATCAAATCCAATTGTTTACCGGTTCCTGAATATTCACAACCCGTTTTAAAAGGAGGCAATGGTTTGTAATCATGATTCTTTTGTTTGTAATACCATTCCATTGCCGGCGTTAAAACAAACCAGCTTCTATGAATCATATTGGATGGCGATTCGCAACTTTCATTTACGCGATAAGTGCCAGTCGGATCTAAGTGAATCAATTTGTGATAGGGACATAACGGCGACCTGTACCCGCTTTTTGAAACCATGATCGTATCCACATCCGGACAATCAATATTTGCCCTGAAACCACTTTGCCGGCATACCGGTATAAAAGCAAAATTATTTTGT
>CBIGQT010000738.1:0-1905 GCA_966191655.1 uncultured Ginsengibacter sp. | reverse complement strand
CTCTTTAATTTGTTTAAAATTCATAGTGTATTCTTAGAAGATATAGGGGTTACCTGAATTATCAATTATCAATTGTCAATTATACCTCTCCTCTTTGCCTGCACAAAAAATCATGAATATCAGTTTCATTAATCCAGATCTTCCTCCCTCTCTTGCTAATGCGCAATCCACATTCTGTTATATAAAATCTCAAAGTAGTAATGCCAACATCCAGCATATTCATGGCTTGCTTAACAGTAAGCCAGTTATGTGAAAGATGTGAGTTGTCCTTTTTATCTCTATCGTTTTCCGGTGGCAATTCATTTTGCGGTGACATAAATTAATAAGGGTTTAGTAAAAAATAATTTGCAGGTATTTCTTTAGCGAAGCAACGGCTGTTATAAATGATGTTGATGCCATCAAAAGTAAAAGAATTGTTTTTAAATAAATACGGGGAAAACCCCGGTTTTTTTACAGGTTTTCCCCCGTACTTTATTAAATTATTTATTCGTATATGGACGTCTGTTATGTCAGCGTTAGTTTTTCCGGCTCAGGTCCCGGCCTGTTGCCACAGGTCACTTAAATTAATGTGAGTTCCGGATAAGAATAATGAAATTGATATCCATTAATACAAAGCTTCGCCATTAGACATTCACAAAAAACTTAGTAGAAATATTGCTTCTATGGAAGTAAACTTATTACCTTATTCCTATTATTTTGTACAATAAAGTAATAAGGTTCATCAGGGGCGGATAATTTTTTACTAACGTTTTGGTAAATACAAAACAATCCAAAAAAAAGCCATTGCTTCCGGCAACAGCTTTTATAAAAAGAACCTGGCCGCTTTTATTGTACAAACTGCGAAGCGATGGTACTGTAAGCAATTTGCTCGCCCCTGCCTGCCGCAGCTATGCGTACCCAATATTGCTTACCCGGCGTAAGGTTAGTGAATACGAGCCTGCTCTTGCTGCTTTGATTTTTTCCCCACACGGTATCATCCGTTGGCGGCGTATCAGTAATTTCGTGAAAATAAAGAATAGCGTTCTTTACCGTCTTTACCTGCGATATCAGTTCTCCCGAAGTAATACCGTTAGTAAGAGTTACATTGCCCGGGTTATCAATATACCCAGGCTCAGGCGCCTTGGTAAGCGTATAGCCTGTGCTCGTTAGTATGGCCTGGTCTCCGTTGGCCACGAACATGATGAACATACCTAACTGGCTCAGAATACTTTCAACAGCAGCACGGCTTTTGTTTTTTGCCGACACATTAATTTTCCCAAGGCCCGTTGCGGCGTTCAGGTCGTCGGAGTATTTTCCAACCGCCGTCCCCAAATCTGTAAGAATCGGAATAGGGTCTGGAAAATAGATGTTGCCTGTCATGCATGAAATAATAAAAATTGCTTTCGTTAGAAAGTCTGCGTCGCCATAATGCCGGAAGCTTAGGCCGATTTTTTGTAGTCTCATAAACTATGTTTTTATTTTACCCCACATGTCGTGGATTGAAATGATAACTGCCACCTGTTTTATTTTATTGCAGGTGTTTTCATATATGTCGTTCAGCGGTGTCTAACGGCGTCTAACGGACGATAAATTTTTTTGAAGAGCAGAGCGTTGCCTCTTTCGCAAGGCTAAAAAGCCCATGCCTTTTCTTTTTATTATTACCATGTATACTTATAATAAAAGGGCAGAAGAAAATATTTTTAGCGATGAATGTTAGCAAAAAAGCAGTGGAGAAAATATTTTTACCGACGGAGTTTAGCGAAAAAGTAATGAATAAAATATTTTTACTGACAGAGTTTTGCATAAAAGCAGCGGAGAAAATATTTTTACCGATGGGGTTAAGCAAAAAAGCAGTGAATAAAATATTTTTACCGACGGAGTTTTGCATAAAAGCAATGGAGAAAATATTTTTAGCAGGGAATATTT
>CBIGQT010000737.1:0-1905 GCA_966191655.1 uncultured Ginsengibacter sp. | reverse complement strand
AAAAAATATTAGCCAATAACAATAAAAAGCAAATCCGCATTGCTGAAACCGAAAAATATCCTCATGTAACTTTCTTTTTCAGTGGTGGCCGCGAAGTACCATTCGAAGGCGAAAGCAGGATTATGATTCCATCACCCAAGGTTGCCACCTACGATTTAAAGCCTCAAATGAGCGCTAACGAAGTCACCGATGCTTTACTACCTGAAATAAAAAATAAAACTGCAGATTTTATTTGTCTCAATTATGCAAACACTGATATGGTGGGGCATACAGGAGTTTGGGATGCCGTAATAACTGCGGCAGAAACGGTAGATAAATGTGTTGAAAAAATAGTAACTGCAGGCCTTGAGAATGGCTATACAATATTTTTAACAGCCGATCATGGTAATGCTGATTATATGATTAACGAAAACGGAACTCCTAATACAGCGCACACTTTAAATCTTGTTCCTTTTTTTATTATTGACAAAGAATGGAAAGGTGAAATAAAAAGCGGAAAGCTTGGAGATTTGGCTCCAACCATTTTAACCATGATGCAACTTCCGGTTCCCCCGCAAATGACTGGAAATATTTTAATTAATCATTAATAATTTGTTTAAAATATAATGAGAAAAATTACAAGGTTTTTTAATAGTATTACTCGCAGCATTAAATAATTATCCACCCGATAGTCTCGTAATAAGCAAATCTGTACATCCTTAGTATTATTTTAAATTTTAACCTGGCCGATATTTTATTTTAAACGGTTGAAAAATGTATAAATTTTTCAGCTTCTGGCGTGATTTTTTTCATTCGTTTCATGTGTTTGGTGATAAATATGCATGTGAAAGGGTATATTTTTCTATACCAAGCAGCTTTTATACATATATTTTGTCATATCTTAGTAGGGTAAAACCATCCAAAAACTATGACAGAAGAGCTAATGATTCAAGGTTGTCTTGATAACATAGCTGTTGCGCAGGAAACTTTGTACAATCGTTTTAGCCCGCGAATGCTGGGGGTTTGCTATCGCTTCGCAAGAAACAGGGAAGATGCGGAAGATATGATGCAGGAAGGATTTATAAAAGTTTTTTCACAGATTCACCAATTCAGAAATCAAGGTGCACTTGAAGGGTGGATTAGAAGAATAATAGTACACACTTGTATTAATGTGTTGAAAAAGAATAAAAAATTTACGGATAGTGTAGATCTTTTTGATGCGAGTAGTATCTACCTGAACGAAAATAATATTCCTTCGATATTACAGGCAAAGCAGGTGGTTGAATGTATAAGGTTACTTCCAGTAGGTTATAAAACTGTGTTGAATCTTTACGCAATTGAAGGGTATTCGCATAAAGAGATTGCTTTTATACTCGATATTGAAGAAAGTACCAGCAGATCTCAATATACCCGTGCAAAATCAATGCTTGAAGATATTCTTTTGAAAAAGAAAATTATTCAGCAACCAAGAGAGAAGATAAGAATGGTTGCCGGAAACACTTAATTATGCTATGAAAACAATGTTAACCGATATTACCAATAACTTAAATTATGTTAACGATGGAACGCAGATTTTCGATGAATGATTTTGAGCAATCTTTGAAAGAACACGCAGATGAATTTAAAATGATTCCTTCTAAGCGGGTATGGCATGGAATATACAATGACATGCATCCCGGGAGGAGGTGGCCTTCTGTTACAATGTCTCTTTTGTTGATATTTACACTTGTAGTTGTTGGGCATCTTAATACCCATAACGGATACAAACCTTTTAATTCAACAAATATTTCTCTTCAATCAAAAAACGCAGCTCGTAATTTGAAGCCTGTAGAAATTTCAAAAAAAGCGAAAGAAATTGCTCTGCAAAAAAGTGTTCCCACAAATGTAACAATTGCCAAATCGGCTAAATCAAAATTTGAAAATATA
>CBIGQT010000736.1:0-1906 GCA_966191655.1 uncultured Ginsengibacter sp. | reverse complement strand
TATTACCGATAGGATTACCTGCAACAGCTACACCTTCTATCAAAGGACTCTGCAGCAATTGAATTTTTAATGCCGGTATTTCACTGCGTACTTTCATATCATCAATATGAAAACTTAAAACCTGCTCTTTATTAAAACCAAGATCAGCCTGTGATACGTATTGCAGTTGCTTATGAATAATATATGAACCGCTTATTAAACAAACTGCAATTATAAACTGGAATACAACCAGTGATTTTCTAAACATAACACCTGCATGCATATTCCCCAGCTCTCCTTTAAGGGATGGGAGCATTTTAAAACGTGAAAGAAATAACGCGGGATATATGCCGCTTGCAATTCCGGTGAAAATGGAAAAAATACTTAATGCGACAACGGTATTGAACATGCCGAAGCGCCAGATAATTAGATTTTTTCCTGATAAGTAATTAAAGAAAGGCAGTGAAATGGAAACAAGGAAAAATGCAATGGTTGTTGCAATAACAGTGATCAATAAAGATTCAGAAATAAACAAACCTATAAGATCGCGGCGACCAGAACCAACCACTTTTCTTATGCCGATTTCTTTTACCCGCATAGCGGAACGTGCAGTAGAAAGATTCATATAGTTGATCAATGCAATCAGTAAAATCAATATGGCGATCGCAACAAACATATAGATGCGGCTGATGCTGCCGTTATTGCTTAATTCGTAATCGAGATTTGAATGCAGGTGAATGGAAGTAAGCGGCTGCAATTCCATGTGGTAATCTTTTACACCCATTGCCTTCTGAATAGTTGCTGCAGAAAATGCCGGTAATTTTTGTTCAAGGGATTTTACATCGGCGCCCTTTTTTAAGAGCAGGTAAGTATATAAAGAAAAGTTTTGCCAGTTATCTGAATTCAATGCTTTATTAAATGAGCGTATGCCACTGAAATGCATGTGCGAATTTGCGGGCATATCATTTATAACACCTGTAACTGCATTGGCATTATCACTTCCAAAATATATAGTTTGATTGAGTGCTTTTGAAGCATCACCAAAAATTTTCTCTGCCAGGCTTTCTGTAATTACAATTGATTGCGGGCTTGTAAGCGCTGTTGCCGCATCTCCATATAAAAAACGATAATCAAATAACTTAAGCAGCGTATTGTCTGCAAAGCATATATCATCCTGTTTTAAAGATTTATCACCATATTGTATTACACCTCCTCCTTCAATATCTATACGTGCAGCATCTTCAATTTCGGGAAAGGAAGATTTTAATGCGGGCGCAAACGGGGCTGAAGTAGGCACAATATTCAAGGTGCCGCCCTGCCAGCTTGCATGCTGCGCTACCCGGTAAATTCTGTCGGCCTTAGAAAAAGAATGGTCATAGCTTAATTCATCCCCAACATACAAAGCAATAAGCCAGAAGGCGGCAATGCCAATGGCCATGCCTGAAATATTAATAGCTGTGTATATTTTATTGCGCTGCAGGTTGCGCCATGCTGTTTTAAAATAATTTCTAAACACGTCTTAAGTTTTAGGTTGTGCGTTTTAAGTTGTTAATCAAAAACATTTTTACATTCGCTTCTCTCCAATACTTTAACCCAGGATCTTTATATATACAAAGGCTTTATTTCTCCATAAGTTCCTGAATGCAGTTTTAAAATAATTTTTGAACATGGCTATACTCTATTGATGCGGCAATTCTTAACCGCTGGAAATGAGAATTCTAAGAACAATCCTTTTCTATAAAAAAAATGCCGGAACAGCATGTAAATGATTTACAATGCTATAGCCATATTCAAAATACGAAATCGTTCGTTTTTGTTACAGGAACTGTCCGTTTTTGATACAGTGCTACTCTGGATTGGGAGTTAAAAATGGGACGAGTAGTTATTAGTTCGAGCTGGAAAATTAAAATACAAATGTTCAATGTTC
>CBIGQT010000735.1:0-1909 GCA_966191655.1 uncultured Ginsengibacter sp. | reverse complement strand
TCCTGTTCCAAATTGTAAAACTTTTTCGGGCAGCTCAAATGTCTCTTCATCTGGAATAATTACTTTGTCTGATGTTATATTTTTTAATGTATAGGCGGATAATTTCATAATTTTTTTTTAGCCTCGTTAATTATTCGAAAACTGAATTATTCACATTAACACTTGTATTATTTATTTGTTTGCTGAAGACACCACCTGACGAGTTCTTCGGAAGCATGGTAGTTTTCAAAGTCCATGGGAATTTTTCTGCCATCCTCATATTCATTGTAAAACCATGGGTCACCAACAGCGAAAACGGTTCCTTTACCTATTCTGGCCACAGCCACTACTATATTACCATCCTGCTTAAGAACTGCAACAGCAGGCGGCTGAACCGACAATGATGAGTATTCCTTTATATAAACTTTTTTCTCTTTTTTAAATATGGTATTGCCCGAAGAAATATTTACTGCCGCCATTTCGAAATTAGTGCCGGTTTCTTTATTCTTGCTATTGTAATTGAATTGAATTCCAAACTTTGCGGCAAGCCGGTTGAAGTGTGTAAACTCTACATTACCTGAATCATTACTGAATAGTAAAAGAACACCACCTTTTTTAACCCAATCATAAATTGCATTAATATCATTATCCTCAACATAGTTTGGATGCTCACTTTCTTTTTCTGTATCCGGATCAACAATAATGTATATGTTGGCATTCTTTAAATTATCCTGTGATGGGGCAACGGCAAGACTTTTAGTCTGCACTCCATATTTATGAAACACATTTCCAAACATAGAATAGCCGCCGTTATCCTGCTCATCCCATATATAATGCCACTGCACCGTTTTCCCGGTTACATCTTTTTTTGTTTCATGATTGAAATAATAATCTAATAAAACAGTTTTCCCTTTTCCTAAAGACAGCGTAGGTAACATTTCTATTTCATTGGATGCTAATAAAAATGCTCCCACACCTTTTGGATCATTCTCAACAACTTTTTCACTCGTATATTAATCATAGCTTCCATCACGGTAAGGCTTGCCACCAAGACCGGAAACACTTACCGTTCCATATAGATTCATTTGTCCGTTGCTGTCTGTTTTAATAAAATTTTTTATAATTCCGCCATAACCTCTTTTTGCAACCGGGAGAAATGATGTAGGTAAAAACCCTAATCTCACACCTTTCGCCAACGCATAGACGAACATGCAGGATGCAGAAGCTTCTACATAATTTTTTTCTTTACCAGGCATATTTAATATATCCCACCATAAGCCGGTTTTTTTATCCTGAACATTTGCAACAGCCCTGGCAAACCGGTTTAAAATATCTACCAGTTCTTTTCTGTGCGGATTATCATTTGGAAAATCTTCAAGCACATCCACCAAGCCCATTCCATACCAGCCCATCGCCCTTCCCCAGAAATTAGGAGATAGTCCGGTTTGTTTATCAGCCCATTTTTCTTCTTTTGACGCATCATAGCCGTGGTACAGTAACCCCGTTTTAATATCACGTGCATTTTTTTCCATTAAAATAAATTGCGTGGCGATATCATTGTAGTCAGAATCTTCATGAAACGTGTTAGCATATTCTGTATAAAAAGGTTCAGCCATATACAAACCATCCAGCCACATCTGGTTGGGATAAATTTTCTTATGCCAGAAACCATTTTCGTTTGTGCGTGGCTGTGAGCTTAACTGTTTTCTCAAAGTTTGAACAGCATCGAGGTATTTCTTTTTGCCGGTTACATTGTAGAGCAACAATAAATCCCTTCCCGGGGCTATATTATCAAGTGTTAGATTATCAAATTGATAAGTTCGTATATCTCCGTTTTCATCTACAAAAAAATCCATGCTTTTTTGTATATAATTAAAATATTTTCCATCACCGGTTGCTTTCCATAAACCTTGTATACCCTGCAGAATAA
>CBIGQT010000734.1:0-1915 GCA_966191655.1 uncultured Ginsengibacter sp. | reverse complement strand
GACAGTTCCCATAAATTAGTGTTGAAACTAAGATTACGCCTTTGCTGGGTTTCATTTTTGCTGTATATATCGCTATAAGCCAAAAAAGCATAATCACCGGAAATACGCAGCCCTATATAATTATTAAACTGCTTAATAAAATATATGCCTGCAGAAAAATTGGGCTTATTTATAGCAGCCCTTGTATTAAGGTCTCCAAAATAATGGCCTGCGCCAACAGCTATTCCAAATTCACCTTCATTCTTATAACTATCATACAATTGTGTTTGTCCATAAGCAAAGCTGCTACATACCAGAGAAATAAAAAGAAAAAGCTTACTTAATTTCATGCTGCCTGAAGATTATTGGTATAACGAAAAACATCATAATTTCTTGTGTAGGTTGCCTGATAATGCCAAACCTAATTTCTTTTATCCAGACCCCAGGTTAATTTAGTCTGTAAGGTTGAAAGAAAATTATTTTCATTCAACCGCACAAGATTAATTGAAAAATTTTCTTTTTTTACTGCGAGTTGCACATCTTTCTGCACAATTTCGCGGCGTGCATCCATGGCACAAATAAATTCATCACTCCTGCTTTCTATTTCAAATGAAATAATATAAGAATCAGGAATAACAATGGGCCGCACGTTTAGATTATGCGGAGCTACCGGCGTAATTACAAAACTGCCTGCTTCAGGAAAAACAATGGGGCCGTTACAACTCATGTTATAACCGGTAGAACCTGTTGGCGTAGCTACGATCAAACCATCACTCCAATACGTATTCAGGAATTCACCATTCAGGTATGTGCCGATCTTTATCATAGGAGAAATATCCCGTTTGTGAATGGAAAACTCATTCAATGCAAAGGGTGCATCACCAAATAATTCAATATTGGCATCAAGATGAATGAGCGATCTTTTGTCAATAACATACCGCCTGTTCACCAAAGCGTCAACTGCCAGGCCAAGCTCTTCTTTGCTTATACTGGAAAAAAAACCAAGTCTTCCGTAATTTATGCCGAGAATAGGAATATTTTTATCCCGCACAAGCGTTACCGTATCCAAAATAGTTCCATCGCCGCCAAGGCTTATTAAGAAATCAACCGTATTATTTAATTCGTCATGCCCTGAAAAAAAATTTATACGATCATTGTCAGGTATCCTTATAAATCTTGCCAAAGAATAATGTAACAATACTTCTATATTATTGTTGGTTAACCTTGATACAAGTTCCTGCAATTCGTCTTTTAAATCCTGATCATTACCACGGCTATAAATAGCTATTTTCATTTACTTGGTTTTTGCTGTGCTTTTCCGGGTGCTGATTTATGATAAAGATAATGGTGTAAAATTTTGCAGCAGCAGATATATTAAAAATCTGTGCTTACATGAAAAAATAACCCGGTGCCTCCTAACTGATTAAAAGAATACTCCATTTTAAATACAATATCATAAGGCATAACTATATCAACCCCCAAACCCCAGCTATGCAGTAATCTATTATTCAGTATACTGTTACCCGGATCCTCTTTATATGCATAACCCACATCAGAATACAATTTGCCATATACCCTGATCGGATAACTCACCATTCTTTTATTTTTCATGCCGGGGTTTACTGTAAAATTGAAAAGTTCATGCTGCAATGTAGCCCTGCCAATAATACCCGCATCGCCATCAATTACATAATATTCATAACCCCGCATAAAAATATTCCCGTAATAACCAAACATAGAAGCATTATAAAATGGCTGATTAAAAGGCAGGTTTAGTACTGCACCCTCTTTAAACTGTACTTGTGTTCTGGGTAATATTGGAATTGTATAGGAATTAATAGTAGTCAATTGTGTGAGGTTCATATCTTTTGTAATACCCCTGTGTAAAATACTTGTTTCAGATAAGAAGCCTTTGGTAGGATATGGATTGTAATCT
>CBIGQT010000733.1:0-1924 GCA_966191655.1 uncultured Ginsengibacter sp. | reverse complement strand
GCTTTCAATACTTTGCGAAGCGAAGTTCCCGGGCGGTCCGGAACTAATTTGGCCAAAGCATTGCTTTCTGCCAATGGTAAATCCATTACTCTTGCAACATCTTTAATGCTCATCTTAGCGGCCATGGTTCCATAGGTAATAATTTGCGCAACCTGGTTTTTACCATATTTATCAACCACATAATTCAAAACTTTTTGCCTTCCTTCATCATCAAAATCCGTATCAATATCCGGCATGGATTTTCGATCAGGATTTAAAAATCTTTCAAAAAGCAAATTGTATTTTATAGGGTCAATGTTGGTGATGCCAATGCAATAAGCAACTACAGAACCCGCAGCGGAGCCTCTTCCGGGGCCTACGAACACATCCATCTTTTTTCCTGCAATAATAAAATCACTCACAATTAAAAAGTACCCGGCAAAGCCCATTGTTTTTATTGTAAACAATTCGAAGTTGATGCGCTCTTCAATTTCGGGCGTAATTGTTTTATATCTTTCCTTAGCTCCTGTCCATGTTAAGTGCTCGAGGTAAGCTTCCTGCGAAGCAAATTCTTTCGGAACGGTAAAGTGAGGTAACAAAATATCTCTTTTTAAATCAAGCACTTCAACCTTATCAATTACTTCGTTGGTATTATCCAGGGCATGCTGAAGATCCTCAAAAGCTGAAGTCATTTCGGAGGTGTTCTTGAGGTAAAACTGGTTATTGGGAAAAGCAAAGCGTTTGTTCTTAACCGTTAGATCATCGTCTGTAAATTCTCTTATTGCCGGTGTTGCCTGTTTTTCGCCGGTATTAATACAAAGTAAAATATCATGTGCATTAAAATCTTTTTCATCTACATAATGAGAATCGTTGCTTGCTATAACACTTACGTTATATTTTTTTGCAAATTTTAATAAAACCTTATTTACTTTTTCCTGTTCGGGTATGCCATGCCGTTGCAGTTCTACGTAATAATCTTTTTGAAAAATATTCAACCACCATTTAAATTCATTTTCGGCTTCGGCTTCGCCATTTTTTAAAATCATTTGCGGAACTAAAGCACCCAGGCAACAGGTTGTTGCTATCAATCCTTCATGATACTTATGAATAAGCTCTTTGTCAATACGTGGATATTTTGAATACATTCCTTCGATATATCCAAGAGACGTAAGCTTTACGAGGTTTTTATATCCAATATTATTTTTAGCTAATAATATCTGGTGATGACGTGGATCTTTTTGCTCTTTGGTAAATGATTTCTGAAACCTGTTTTCAGTTATATAAAATTCGCAGCCAACAATGGGTTTCACCTTTAAAGAACCATCTTCATTCTTTAAAGTATGCGCATGTTTTACAAATTCAAAAACGCCAAACATATTTCCATGATCGGAAATAGCCAGGGCAGGCATTTCATCAGCTATAGCTTTGTTATATAATGCTTTTATAGATGCGGCGCCATCTAATAAAGAAAACTGCGTGTGTACATGGAGGTGGGAAAACTTCATAGTTTAATTAAAAAATCAGTAAGCAAATATCGTGAAAAGAGAGCGGAGTCTTTTTTCAATTTACCCACAACATTATGAAACTACATTAGTATTAAGACAGCTGAAAAAGCCAACTATAATTTTATTTGTTTTTTTACATCTCGAACCCTACCTTCGTCCGGCTTGAAAAATAATTAATTAAAAATTTCGTTTGAATAAATTTTACACTTCACATTTAATGGAAAGTTAAACCTCCGGTAATTGTGTACTTGTATATTTTTTTTTAATTAAACCCCAATACCCCTAAGCCAATGAACAAGCTAATAGTTTCATTTATCATCCTGGTATTAGCAGGAACGGTTCAATTAACTTCAGCACAAACCAGTGTTAATGAGATACAGGTTAGTTCAACTGATGAAAATTCTTCTCCTGATTTTATAGTTGGTATTTCATTTACACCG
>CBIGQT010000732.1:0-1925 GCA_966191655.1 uncultured Ginsengibacter sp. | reverse complement strand
TCCGTCTTTGCTCTTTGCTCATTACAATAGCGATAAGGATCATCGAACAATCCTAATTTATATTTTGCCTCAAGAATTTTTCTACAGGCAAAATCAATTTGAGCTTGCGTAACTTTTCCTTCCTGCAAAGATTTTTTTAAGGTGGTTAGAAATCCTTCGCCAACCATATCCATGTCTATTCCTGCCATTAACGCTCTTGCGGAAACAGTTTGCAAATCACCAATTCCATGTGCAACCATTTCGTTTATGCCGGTATAATCTGTTACAACAAAACCATTAAAGCCCCATTGTTTGCGCAATACATCGGTCAATAAAAATTTATTAGCAGTAGCGGGTACCCCATCCACTTCATTGAAAGAAGCCATCACGCTTCCCACACCTGCATCTACCGCAGCTTTATAAGGAGGAAGATATTCATTAAACATTCGAAGATGACTCATATCAGTTGTGTTATAATCGCGGCCAGCCTCCGCTGCTCCATATAATGCATAGTGTTTTACGCAAGCCATTATTGTATTATTTTTTGTAAGGTCATCTCCCTGGTAACCTTTTACCATTGCTTTCGCAATTTGTGAACCGAGGTAAGGGTCTTCACCGGAGCCTTCGGCAATACGCCCCCAGCGTGGGTCACGGCAAATATCAACCATGGGTGAAAATGTCCAGCATATTCCATCAGCGCTTGCCTCACTGGCAGCAATAGACGCAGATCTTTTTATCAAATCCATGTCCCAGCTACATGACAATCCTAAGGGTATGGGGAATACCGTTTCATATCCGTGAATAACATCCATACCAAATAGTAATGGAATTTTTAAACGACTTTCTTCTACGGCAATTTTCTGAACTGCACGAATTTTTTCTACAGTTTTTATATTGAATAAACCCCCTACCTTTCCTTCTTTAATTTTTTTACCGATATCGGAATTACCTGCCTGGCCTGTAACTATATCTCCCGAGCCCGGTAAATTTAATTGCCCGATCTTTTCATCAACAGTCATTTTTTTCATTAATGCATCAATGAAAGTTTTCATCCGATAGCTATCGGATTTTGCGTCATTGCTTTGTGGAAATACATTTATCAAAAAGCCGAAAGTAAATACGGCAACCGCAATCGTTTTTTTCATTTTTAATTATTTATATACTTTAAACCTTAATCTACTTCAATAACTTTTGTACGCTGTGAAACCCCATTTTCATTTATAGCTTCAATTGCAAAATAATATGTTTTAAGTTTATCCATTGCTTTAAACCAATATTCATTAAAATCGTAAATCATAATACAACTGTATAATTTATCAGGCGCTGTGCCGTAATATAAATTGTAGGCAAATGCATTATCAACCGGCTTCCATTTTATATAAGCGCTACGTTTATCTTTCTCTGTTCTTAATACAATTAAATTTTGAACTTCAGGAGGCTTTGCACCATTGCCATTCCCAAATACACGTAATCCGCTTATAGCAAATTTTCCTGTAGGCATGTGGATATTTTCCAGCTTTATAAATTTAGCCTGAACAGGTTTTTCCAACTCCACGTAATCATGTGGAACATCGGTTTTATTATTGCTTTTATCAATCAATACATTCCATTTTTTTCCATCAACAGAATAATAGATTTTATATTGATGATAAATATTGGTTTGCTTTCCTATAAATTCCGCATCCTGGTCGGCATAATTAATTTGTATAGCATTAACCGTGGACACATTCCCAAGATCAGTTTGTATCCATTCTCCCTTATCGGCACTGGCTGCACTCCAGTATGTTTTTATACTTTCATCTACGGCGTTATTGGCATTATAACTTCCAAGGGTAGACGAAACCAACACAGGTTTTTTGTAATTTAACAACATCCATTCCGGCCCTGCTCCGGCCGGTTTATTGGCTGAAGGCAAATACAGAGGATAATCACCAAATGCAGTATTG
>CBIGQT010000731.1:0-1925 GCA_966191655.1 uncultured Ginsengibacter sp. | reverse complement strand
GTTCATGTAATATGCCGGCAGCCATAACCGCATATTTAAGATTTGCTTTTGCAGCCGCATTGGTAAAAGCGTTGTTGTCAATATTCTCAGCCCATTCATCAGCAGCTACAACATTTTTAATATCATACTTGCCGGGACCATTTTTTTCAACACGGCTTACCCAAAAATCTGCACACTCTTTAATCATAGGAAACCCTTTTTCTTTTAACCAGGAAGTATCCTGCGTTAATGCAAAATAATTCCATGCGGCAATAGCAACATCTGCAGTAATATGATGTTCAAAGGGACCACTCAATGCCCATACCGGTGTTTCCTCATTACCGGTAGCCGCACTTTCCCATGGATACATAGCGCCTTTATAGCCATGTGCAAATGCATTATGTTTTGCTTCTGCTAATCTTTCGTAACGGTATTCAATCATACTCTTTGCCATTTCAGGATGTAGCACCAGTATTGCAGGAAACATCCATAATTCGGCATCCCAGAAAACATGCCCATTATAACCAAGGCCGCTCAAACCCATTGGCGACGGGCTATACGACGTTCCGGCTCTTAAAAAAGAATATAAATGATACATCGCAGCATGAACATCACGCTGGCTGGCATCATCGCCATTAATTATTATATCACTCTTCCATAAACTATCCCATGCAGCATTATGAAATTCTTTTAATCGTTGTGTGCCTTGCAGTTTCGCGTAAATGACATAACGCTCCGCTTCATTCAATGGATCATCATGCTGCGCTGTTGTGATAGATGCACCGGCAATAGCAAAATGATAAGTTGTGCCCGCTTTTAAATTCTTTTTAAATTTGGAAAGGTGCATATTATTATCCCACATTTCGTGTATGAGTTCAGGCTCTGAACCGTTAGGTTCATCAAATAAAAATGTAGTTGAAGCAGCCAGTGTTAATTTACCGGTTGGGCTTTTTGCGATAGATGACAGTAAGCTTAGTTTTACATGAGGCCTGTCTATCTGGTTATAATAATTTTGTACATCACGCAATTCATCAGGAGTTTCCATTACGCTTGCCGGAATTATTTCAATATCCTTTTTTGCGGTAATAGTTACATCAACCAATATAGTATATGGAAGATTTCTTAAAGCATAATAAGTATAAGAAATGGTTGCTTTATCGCCGTAGTCGAAAGTTGTAGTAAGATTCGCATGCTTCATATCCAATACTTGCTGCATGTTTGTTGCATCTGATGAACCTATCCGGTGACCGTCAATGTCGAGATACATATTTACCAGGTTGAAGCTCTTCAAAAAATTGCTAACCCTTCCGCGGCCATATTGATCGTATGCGCCATTCAGCACAACATCTTTACATTTCAATGGCTCTGCAGATGAAACAATATCTATAACACCGTTTGCTACTGTTTCACCGTAATAATTATTGGGATCTATTTTATCAGCAACAATTTTCCAGGGATCAATTTTTTGTCCTAAGGACTCCTCTGTAAGGAAGAAAGAAAATAAAAAGAAAATATTACCTGCAAGCAATAAAATCAAATGTCTCATACTGTATATTTTTTGAAAAATAAGAATTGTAAATTAACTTATTTGATCTAATTAAAAATATAAACTCCCGCGATTACAAGATTTGAGATTTAGTTATATAAGATTTTTATTTCTTTAAACTTTGATTAATTACTTTGCAGCAATTTTAAAATATTCGCCGATGAAAAAATGGTTGCTGCCTGTGATTGTTATACCTGTTTTATTATTAATCTCTGCCTATGTTTTTTTTCCTAAAGAAGTTAACAGTTCAAATATTGAAAAATTTAATTGTTCTATAAATAGTGTTAGCCGGTTTTTATTGAATGATACTAAATGGGCAAAGTGGTGGCCGGGAGCTGTGCAACATGACAGTGTTGCCAACAAAACTGTATTCCTTTACAATGGATATAAATATGTAGTT
>CBIGQT010000730.1:0-1942 GCA_966191655.1 uncultured Ginsengibacter sp. | reverse complement strand
GCATAATTAATAAGCATTGCCATTGGTTTACAATACTTCAATGTTGTTTTATTAATTATGTTTCGGGTTGTTGGCAAATCAGGGACATGAAGCGTAATAACATCAGACAAACGCAACAGTTCTTTTAAGGTAGATTTATCCTCAGCATTTCCTAAAGGCATTTTGGTTTCAGTGTCGTAAAAGATCACTTTCATTCCCAGCGCTTCTGCGAGTACGCTTACCTGTGAGCCAATGTTTCCATAGCCAATAATACCTAAAGTTTTACCGCGAAGCTCATGGCTTCCGGATGAATCTTTAATCCATTTGCCTTCATGGGCCGCCTTGTTTTTGTCCGGTATTTTTCTTACAAGCATTATTGAAGAGGCTATTACCAGTTCAGCAACAGAACGTGTATTGGAATAAGGTGCATTAAAAACGGTAACACCTTTTTTTGTAGCTGCAGCCAGGTCTACCTGGTTAACACCAATGCAAAAACATCCGATTGCCTGGAGCTTTGCGGCATTATTTAAAACTTCCTGTGTTATTTTAGATTTTGACCTGATGCCAAGCAAATGAACATTTTTAATCTCCCTGATAAGGTCTTTTTCACTTAATGCACCCGGTATTTGTTTCACAGAAGTGTAACCTGCATCATAAAATTTCTTTGCCGCCGTTTTACTTATGTTCTCAAGAAATAAAATATTTATTTTTTCTTTAGGATAACTGGTCGTTTTTTTATCAGCCATATAAATTTTGTATTGTAATATTGCAAATATAGTCCCTAAATTGATGAATGTTTTCTAATGAATGTCCGTAGTTTTTTTTTAATTCCAATATCATTTTGTTTAATTTTTGCAGCCTGCAAATCAGGTTCAGGCAAAAAAATAAAAAAAGTTTCTGTTGATTCGTCTGCGTATATACCACCGACTCCGGGCTATATTCCCAAACAGGATTTTGACGCTTATTATAATGCAATAAAGGATTATTACACCCATAATTTAGTAGATAAAGGATTTAACGGCGCTATTCTCGTTGCTAAAAAAGGACGTGTAATTTTTGAAGATTACCATGGATTTTTCGATCTGAAGAAAAAAGATTCTTTAACACCGCATAGTGCCTTTCACCTGGCTTCTGTTTCAAAAACATTTACGGCAATGGCTGCTTTAAAACTTGTTGAAATGGGCAAGCTTCGTCTTGATGATGATGTTAAGAAATTCTTTCCGGCTTTTCCGTATGATAATGTTACGGTAAAATTATTGCTGAGCCATAGAAGCGGCTTACCTAATTATATTTATTTTATGCAAAAACTTGGATGGAATACCAGGCAATATTGCAGCAATGAAGATGTGCTTTCTTATCTTATTTAATTTAAACCTCCTATTACCAGCCTTGCGGGAACCCGGTTTGAATATTGCAATACCAACTACGCATTATTGGGATTAATTATTGAAAAGGCTTCAGGTAAAAGTTATGCTGATTTTCTTCAAACAACTTTTTTTACACCTCTTCACATGGATGATACTTACGTTTTTAACATGAGCGATAGTGCAAGAGCAATGCCCTCTTATTACAGGGGCAGACAGGAAATGCTAACCTACTTAGATACAGGATTTGGCGATAAAAATATTTATAGCACTCCTGAAGATTTATTGAAATGGGACCAGGCGTTGTATACTAATGAAATTTTTAGCAAGCAAACTCTTGATGCAGCGTATAGCCCTTACAGTAATGAAAAACCGGGTATAAGAAATTACGGTTATGGATGGAGAATGAACGTGTACCCTAATGGCAGAAAAATTATTTATCATAACGGATGGTGGCATGGTAATAATGCAGTGTTTATAAGAATGATACAGGATTCAGCAACCATAATATTTTTAGGCAATAAATTAAATTCTAAAATATATCAGTCTAAAAAAATGGCAGAAATATTTGAGCCATCTTCGGTGATGCAGGATGACGA
>CBIGQT010000729.1:0-1943 GCA_966191655.1 uncultured Ginsengibacter sp. | reverse complement strand
ATGCGAACTAGGAATCCCTCCATGACTGAAATAATGCCATAAGGGAGAAGAGCAACATGTCCTGCGCCAATTGAATGGGCGAGAAACTTGCGCAAACATGATGATTAATATGGCGACGGACTAACCGATGTCCATCCTCCATCAATCACCAGGCTCTGGCCGGTAATGTGTCCGGAAGCAGGTGACACCAGGAACAATGCCGCATTAGCGATATCATTCACCGTTGCCGGCTTGCCAACTGGCGTAATGCGGCTCCATGTTTTTTCATATTCCTCATCATCTAATGTTCGTTCTGTTAATGTTGCACCCGGTGCAATTGCATTAACCGTAATATTATAAGGGGATAATTCAATAACAAGGTTTTTTGCCAGCATTTCCAAACCAGCTTTGGTTATGGCATATGCCGCGAGGTTTTTATGAGCCTGGTGGCCCACAACAGAAGACATAAATAAAATTCTTCCCCCTGATTGGTGTGCTTTCATTTGTTTGGCTGCAGATTGTGCAAGAAAAAAACTGCCGCCAAGGTTAAGCTTCATCACCTTATCAAATGAATCTGGTGAATATTCAAAAAAATCGGCAAAAAGAGTAATGCCCGCATTCGCAATCACAATGTTTAATTGGCCAAACTTATCAACAGCTTCATCAACCATGCTTTGGATAAAACTAACGTCTGAAGCATCGCCGTGCATTGCAATACAAACCCCACCTTTTTTATTGATTTTATTCGCTGCTTCATTTGCCAAAAACGCATTTACATCATTCAGAATAACAGATGCCCCATTGGCACTTAACTGTCTTGCTATTTCAAAACCAATACCCTGCCCTGCTCCGGTTATAATTGCTGTTTGTTTTTCGAATGGCTTTAAAGACATCGTTATAATCTTTAAATTGTTTGCGTATCCTTAGTCTCACCACGGTGGACAGGTGTGAATAAGGACCTACAAACATTAAATCTATAACAAAAATTCAATTCCAATCAGCACGGATTGTTTTTCGTAATAATAATTTCGGGCACGCCTGTAAATATATTCCAGGAAACTTACTTAGTTACTCCGAAGGTTCATCGAACTCCTATGGAGAGTTCCTTTGGAACAAACTAAGTACAGCGGTCTCTAATTATTTAAACACGCTCCAAAAACCAGCCGGTTACGAGCGTATGCCTTTTACTTTTTTGCTTTGAGTTCATTTTTAGTTGCTTTTTTAGCTTTTAGAGTGTCTGTCCCGAGGACTTTTGTTTTCGGAGCTGATTTTTTGGTGGTTGCTGATTTCCCTGGTTTAGCTTTTGCGCCGGTTTCTGTCTTTACAGCTTTCTTACCGGTAGCACTTGCTTTTAACGATTTGGTTATTTTATTTTCTTTAGGCTCAGACACCGGTACAGTTATTACACAATTGTCAATGTGCAATCCGGGGATACCAACGTAGCTTTGGGCGTTATAATCGTTTACCCATCGGCCATCATTTAATAAGAAACGATAATGGTAAGTGTGTCCTTCTTCTAAATGCGCAATGGCTTTAAAAGAACCATCAGACTGCCTTTCCAGCTTAGGTGCTTCTTCAGGATTCCAGTTATTAAAATCTCCGAGTAACATTACTTCGGAAGCTCCTTCTACTGCTTCGGCAGGTAACGTAAATGCAATTTTTGTTGTCATAATATTTTTATTAAATGGTTAATTATATTTTGCTCCTTTAAATCTTAATGAATGAAAATAACGTACCAATAAATCTTTTCAATTTAATAGAATATTGCAGGATAAATTTATCCGTAAGGTGTAAGAATTTCTTTCATAAAAACCAGGGATGGCGCGAAACTAAAAAATTTATTATTTAATACGCCCTTTTTAGAAATTTATTAATTTTTTTTATCACGATAAATTTAAAAAACGAAGTTTCTTCTGCTATTTATTTTCCGCGCTATTATAATATTTAAGAAAATCTAAAATATC
>CBIGQT010000728.1:0-1955 GCA_966191655.1 uncultured Ginsengibacter sp. | reverse complement strand
CAGGTCAAGGTTAATGTGTGCATTCATGCCAAGCAACAGATGTTGCAAAACAAGTGCTGAATTATCAGCCACAGTATCAAAAGCAATCTTCCATGAATAAGTAGTTTGCTTACCATCAATCCATAGATAAAATGCTTCAAGATACCTGCCGGCAAATGCAACATCCAGCTTTTCCATTCTTATACCATCTGCAAAATCTTTATCGTTAATGCAGTCTCTTACCTTGCAGGTAACCTTGTAATAAAGTCCGGCAAAGTATCCGGCCCGATTATTATTGATTTCACAATAAGCTATAATTTTTTCAAGATGCGTAATAACTTCGTCTATGGTATGAGGCAACTCTGATAGAAGTAAATCATTTTTAGTAACTATCTCACTTAATGTATTCACGCTAAAATTTATATGCAGATACATAAATTTAGAAAAAAGCCTCTGCATTGCAATGCACCCCTTAAACTTTTATCTTGATCCTGCAACCTTATCTTTGCAAAAATTTTTAAGATGATTTCTAAAAAGGCTTCAGAAAGTTTAATAGTAATGACCGAACTTGTATTACCGAATGACACCAATACATTTGGAAATCTTATGGGGGGCAGGCTGATGTATTGGATGGATATTGCTGCTGCACTTGCCGGCACAAAACACTGTAATGCTCCTGTAGTAACTGCCTCTGTAGATAACATTTCTTTTACCAGTCCGATTAAGCTGGGCAACGTCGTTCACATTGAAGCCAAACTTACAAGGTCGTTTAACACCAGTATGGAGGTGCATTTAGATGTATGGGGCGAAGATATCATTCAGCAATATCGTTATAAAAGTAATGAAGCATATTACACTTTTGTAGCGCTGGATCCTAACAACAATCCCAGGGCCGTTCCCAAACTTGAGCCGGAAACTGAAGGAGAAAAATTACTTTATGAAAGTGCATTGCGTCGCAGGCAATTGCGGTTAATTCTTGGTGGTAAAATGAAGCCGATGGATGCAGTGGAATTAAAAGCACTTTTTATGTAAAGCTAATTTGATGTGCGATTTACTATGTTTCGTATAATGTAAATAATGTAATTTATTAACAATACGTATTATCTATTTATCCAGAACCGTTATTAAATGATGTTTACTTTTCATCATAAATTTCTTACTTTGTTCAATAGCATCCATTACTTTTTCAAGAATAGTTTCGGTACTTTCTTCATAAGTTAATTGCAGAGGCTCTTTAAAATGAACATTTAAAATTGTTCCCTTCTTTTTAAACTTTAATCCTTTTTTGTTGAAGGCACGCCAAAAGCCACTTATCACAACGGGCACTACAATAGGTTTATAATTTTTTATAATAAATGCTGTTCCCTTTCTTCCGGGGGCAAAAGGCTTTGTAGTTCCCTGCGGGAAAGTTATCACCCAATTATTTTCAAGCGCACGACCGATTTTCCGGGTATCTCCGGGGTCGAGGCCCCTTCTTATTTCTTTGCCTTCAGCTCTCCATGTACGCTTCACCGTTATAGCCCCGGCCCATCTGAAAACCCGGCTTATAAAACTACTCTTCATTGTTTCGGCGGCCGCTACATAATATACTCTCGTAAAAGGATTTAATAAATACAATGGAATGCCAAGCCTGTTTTGCTTTCTCCATTTAACTGCACAAAAAATATGAAGAAACATTATAACATCGGCAAAATAAGTTTGATGATTGCTTACAAATAGTACATTTCGTTTGGGGAGATTTTTAAAATGCTCTGTACCTGTTATGTTGATGCTATTTATTATTGCAAATCCGGGATAAGTAACTATTCCAACAAAAAAATAAATTATTGATTTAATTATACGTGTTTGTTGTAAGTTTTTAATCAAACAAAAAAGCCAGGTATAAGATACCTGGCTTTTTTATTTGATGCGGCATTTATTTAGGCAGATCTTTCATGAAATCCAGGATATCGGCACCAATTTCCTGTGCATGGGTT
>CBIGQT010000727.1:0-1955 GCA_966191655.1 uncultured Ginsengibacter sp. | reverse complement strand
TACACATTTGAAATGTGTAAGCTTAACGAATCTTGAATCACAACTGTAAAAATCAAAGCGATTAAAATCTTTAAAATGCCCCAATTACCCGGGGCATTTTTGTTTTGCTTTATAGAGACCATAACCTTTGCCACAGCCTGTTAAACAAGTGCTTTAAATAGACATTACTGGTTTTAATCTGCCCAGGTACAGACTTCGTTCCGGCCATCATGTGAGCCGGCACCAAAACGCGAAAACGACTAAAGGGTACCTTTCACCGAAACAAAAAACCGATTCACCGAAAACGCGGGGCAACAGTTGCATAATCGTTGCATCTTTGTATCAGAAAGCGGGACGAAACGCTTCAACATCCAAAAATCCTGAGAAAACAAAAACAATATTCAAAGACAAATCACTAACCACAACAAGAAATTTGCTTCAATTTACCGGGGGTTTAAAAAAACGAATGTTCCAATAAAGGAACATTCGTTGTTATGTAATATAACGCACGTAAATAATACAACTTTAGGGTTTAAGGACGGGTATTAATTATTAACAGAGTTTAAGAGGAGAGTTTCTTTTTTACTACGTTTGCAGGATATTTTAAGGCAAGTTTTCTTATTTCATAGCTAAAATTATTAAAAGTTTCTTCCCACAATCTTGCTTCTTCTTCAGTATAATTATAAAAGCCTTTTCCGTTGGCAACTCCTTTTCCACCGGCTTTTACAATATCATCAATCAGTTTTGGTATTTCAGTATTGTTGCTGAGGGTAGGGAGCAGATCTTTCATTACTGTGTGATACGCAGGCACTCCTGTCAGGTCCATCCACCTAAAAGCGCCTACCAGCGTCATCCAATAACCGGCATTGTTACGGCAAGCTCTATCAACATCTTCAACAGTTGCATACCCGTTTTCAACCAGGTAACAAGCTTCACGATATAGCGAATACATCAGGCGGTTAGTAATAAATCCCCGGATATCTTTTCTTACAAGCGTTGGTTCTTTCCCCCATTTATGCGATAAATCATAAAGTTTTTCACCCAGTTCTACATTGCTTTGATTGCCACAGATAATTTCCAGGAAACGTGTTGTATGCGAAGGTTCAGCCCAATGCAGTCCAAAAAATCTTTTCGCGTGAATTGTTTCTTTTTGAAGAATACTTATTGGAATAGCAGATGTATTACTTGCAAGCAAAGTGTCAGGAGATATAACTGATTCAATTTTTGTATAAACGCTTTTTTTGATGTCAATGTTTTCAAGTGTGCATTCAATCACAAGCGAGCAGTTTGCAAGCTTGCTGTAATCTTCTGTAATGATTAAATTCTTAAAATATTCGTCTGCTTTCATTTTTGCCATGCCTTCTTCATAAGATTTATCAAGATGTTTCGCTATTCTCTTTTCAGCATGGCTAAGATCATCAGGTATTGGTGCAACAGCAACCACTTTATGACCGGCAATGAGAAGGCAGGTGCATATACTGCAACCCATCAATCCGAGACCTACGACGCCTATCACTATATCAGCATTATCTGAAATATTTTCTTCCATATAATTTTTTTACGCATTGCCAATAGGAAATTTCATTCAATCTAAAATTAATAAGTAGCTCTTCCCCCTGAAAGGTCGAAAGTAAATCCCGTGCAAAAACTGTTTTCATCCGATACAATAAAAGCAGCCATATTTGCAACCTCTTCCAGTGTGCCGCATCGTTTCATAGGGATTTTATCAGTCATATAAGTCACCTGCTCCTGTGGCATTGCTTTCACCAATGCAGTTTCTATTACAGCCGGCGCCAATGCATTAATGGTAATATTTGTTTGCGCATATTCTTTTCCCTGCACTTTGGTCATTGCTATTACCGCAGCCTTTGAGGCTGAATAGGCCAACATTCCGGCATTACCTTCTTTTCCCGCTATAGAAGCAATATGTAAAATGCGGCCATAATTATTTTTAAGCATCCATGGAAGAACGTATT
>CBIGQT010000726.1:0-1957 GCA_966191655.1 uncultured Ginsengibacter sp. | reverse complement strand
GTATTTTTTCGCAAATATCCATAGTCTATATGTTCCGGCACATCTCCATAATCAATCCCATTCTCACTGCGAATATCCTGGTGCTGCCTTGTATAATTTTCGTTCATCTCCGTAATTCTTACCGCAGTAAATCCGTTTTTTAAATAAGGTAAATGATCGCCGCCTCTTAAAAAACGATCTGTTCTGTAAATCATTACCACTTCAAGATTATTAACATATCGCTCACCAATTTCTTTTACATAACGGGCAAGCTGCCGCGATTTTCCATCATTTTCCAAACCAAGCGCCATTATTCTTTTTATATTTTTTTCTGTTTCATACTCGGGTATCCCTTCACTAAAAACACGAACTTTTGTATTATCAATAATATTGGTTTCATTACTGTTATTGCTTCCCATAATATCGTTATTCAAAACCGCTTCAATATCCCAGTTTTCTTTTTTTGCTTTATCAGCCATAAATGTTGATCCGAGCAAACCCTGCTCTTCGCCGCTAACGGCAACAAAAATTATTGTGGCGGGAAATGAATGTTTACTCATAATTCTTGCACATTCCAACACAGCCGATGTTCCGCTTCCATCATCATCAGCGCCAGGTGCATCGCCGGTTACATCCATTACATCACTCCTCCTTGAATCAAGATGGCCACTTATTATAAAAATTCTTTTGTCATTAGAGTCTGTTCCTTTTAGAGTGGCAACCACATTTCCAAGCAATATCGGAGTATTTACCCTTTTACCGTCGGGCTGCAATGTGGTAGTATCGATAATTGCGTTTAACCTTCCCTGTGAGTTACGTGCAAACTCATTAAATTTTTTAAGCACCCAGTTTCTTGCAGCGCCGATTCCTCTCTTCGCATCTGATTGTGTACTCAATGTATTGCGGGTGCCAAAAGCAACTAATGTATTTATGTATGAACGAAGCGAATCAGGAGAAATTTCACTAACCATTGTTGAAATTTCAGGATCTCGGTCGATTATCGTTTGGGCAAAAATTGAGTTTGCAGAAAATAAGAAAACTATTAAGCATATATTTTTCATTGAATAAATATACTTAAAAGCATCTGCGCTGAATAGATTATAAATACAAAAAGCCGCTTCATTAAATGAAACGGCTTAAAGTAATAATAAAATAAAATTAATGACGACCATGATCGCCGCGTCCGTGTCCATGATCATTTCCACGGCTGTTATTTTTATTCCAATCGTCATGCCTGTTGTCATATCTGTTACTGTTGCCACGCTCTCTTACTACACTATATTCATTGGCGTGATTGTCCCTGATCACAGGCTGATAGCCACCGCGATAAGAAGCATAATGAGAATGATAATAATCATTACGCAACCACGGATTCCTGTCGTTGACAACTACTTTGTAAGAACGGTACAAATTGTAGTGGCCATATCTTGCTGGCAATGAGCGGCCATAGTTCCACCGGCCTAAATCAAAATATACAAACATTCCCTGGGGCACATCATAGTACACATCCAGATCGGGCAGGTAATAATAATTTACATAATTATAACCAGAAGGACCCCATGAAGGCTGGCTGCCAATATTAATGCTAACACTAAACTGCGCATTAGCCTCATAGGTATAGGTACTTAATAAAATTGCGGAGATAAGGAGAATTTTTTTCATGATTAATTATTTAAAATTGTTATCAATAAAAAGAACAGTAATAGGATATTAATTTGAGCCGGATGTTTAATTGGATGAATGCACTATAACCAAACGTTAACAGTAATTATAAACCCAAAAATTGCGGGTACAAAAGAAACTATTAAAAAAATATGAAACTAACGGCAACGCATATATGCACTAAATAGCTTGTGTAAGAGCTTACCAGGAAAATAATAATTTACGGTAGGAAGTATGAGATAGTTTCGGCCGCAATAAACCTTTATTCATTCAAAAGTTTTTCCACCTCATACCTATACATTCTGCTGATCGCTAA
>CBIGQT010000725.1:0-1964 GCA_966191655.1 uncultured Ginsengibacter sp. | reverse complement strand
ACTATAGGCAAAGTGAATATTACCGGAAACGATAAGACTAAAGATTATGTAATACGTCGTGAACTGCGTACCGTTCCGGGAGATAAATTCAGTCGTGAACTAATAATAAGAACACAAAGAGAACTATCACAACTTGGATATTTTAACCCTGAGAAAATAAATCCGGGCATTGTACCCAATACGGATGACGGAACAGTAGATATAACCTGGGGACTTGAAGAAAAATCGTCTGATCAATTGGAACTTTCTGCAGGTTTTGGAGGTGGTATAGGTTTAACAGGAACATTAGGGGTTACATTCAATAATTTTTCTATTTACAATATTTTTAATAAAAAAAGTTGGGATCCTTTGCCAAGTGGTGATGGCCAAAAATTAAGCTTAAGGGCACAAAGTAATGGGAAGCAATTCCGATCTTACAATTTTTCCTTTACAGAACCATGGTTTGGCGGCAAAAAAAGAAATTCATTTACTGTAAGTTATTATGATACTAAATATGCAAATGCATATAACCCGCTCACAGGCGCTTATGATCGTTCTTATAGTGATTCTTCCTACATAAAAACTACAGGCTTTAGCTTTGCACTTGGCAAGCAATTGAAATGGCCCGATGATTATTTTTCACTTGTTTATCAAATTGATTTTACACGTTATAAACTTAAAAATTATAATATTTTCCCTGGTTTAACGAATGGGATTTCCAAAAATGTCAGTTTTAAAATAACATTAGCACGCAATTCTGCCGGGCCTAATCCGATATTCCCTACCGGTGGATCTAATTTTGTATTGAGTGGTCAGTTTACTCCTCCATACTCTTTTTTCAAGAGTGCTGAGTTTTATAAAAATCAGGCCGCGGAACATGTATACGACCTTGTAGAATTTCATAAAGAACGTTTTAATGCAGAATGGTTTGTGCCACTTGGTCAAGGCCGGGGACCAGATAAAAACAAGCAGTTTGTTTTAAAAGCTTCTGCTAAATTTGGTTTCCTTGGTCGCTACACTCAGAAAACAATTACTTCACCATTTGAACGATTTCAATTGGGGGATGCTGGGTTGAGTAACAACTATGGATTGTTGGGTTATGAGATTATTTCGCACAGAGGGTATCCTATATATGATAATTCAAACCCAAAAGTTAATCCTGATATTAGTTCTGCAAATAACTTTTTTACTATTTTTAATAAATATACACTTGAAATGAGGTATCCGTTTAGTACCAGTGCAAGTAGCACGATTTATGGAGAAACTTTTTTTGAGGCAGCAAACGGATGGTATAGTTTTAAAGATTACAATCCTTTTAAATTGCGCAGATCGGTTGGTGTGGGTATGCGCTTCTTCCTGCCAATGTTTGGTTTACTCGGGTTTGATTATGGTGTTGGTTTAGATAGATTAACTCCCGGATCATCAGGAATAAAAGGAGCGGCTAAATTTACATTTATGCTGGGCCAGGAGCCGCAATAGCAAAAACAATAAATTGTTATTTATGAAAAAAATACTTTTTATATTATTATCATGCTTTGTATTGATTTCGGGATTGTATGCTCAGCGCTATGCAGTTATTGACTCAAAATACATTTTAGAAAAACTTCCGGAATATAAGGCAGCCCAGGAAAAGTTAGATCAGTTTAGTGCACAATGGCAGCAGGAGATTGATCAGAAATCTGCAGCACTTGATAAGATGTATAAAGATTATGATGCGGAGCAGGTAATGCTCAGTGATGATCTTAAGAAAAAAAGGGAGGATGAATTATTTAATGCAGATAAAGCGCTTAAAGATCTCCAGAGAAAAAGGTTTGGTTACGAAGGCGATATTTTTAAAAAACGCCAGGAATTGATAAAACCAATACAGGACAGAGTTTACAACGCAGTTCAGAAACTTGCTGTTGCAAAATTATATGATTTTATTTTGGACAAAAGTGAAGGAATTACCGTTATCTTTGCCGACCCAAAACTGGACAAAAGCGATG
>CBIGQT010000724.1:0-1965 GCA_966191655.1 uncultured Ginsengibacter sp. | reverse complement strand
ATAATAAACATGCCTGAAATCCTTATCATTCTTCGCTATTTCATAACCTGAAGGAGAAAAAAAAGTAATTACAATAAAAGTATTGGGATATTTCTGCATTAGTCCTTTTAATACGGGCCTGCCTTGTTCAAATTCACCAAGACTGGCGCAGTGCATCCATACTTTTTTTTGTTGACCAGGCTTGTATGTGTTCCTTAAATTTTCAAATAAATTTTTTCTGCCAGCAACCCACAATTTGGCTTTTTTGTTCCAAACGGAAACGATACGAATACCAAGAGAATAAATTAAGAGAAAGAGATTGTACAATAAAATCAAACTATATTATTTATTACAAATCTAATTTCTTAAAAATAATTAATACTTCATAATTTGAAATTTCCTTTTCCTGTATCAATTGTTATCTTTGCGGCTTTTAAAAACATATGTATGGCGCCTGTTCAAATGGTTGATTTAAAGCAACAATACTTAAAAATAAAAAATGAAGTTGATGCGGCCGTTTTGAATGTTATAGAAAGTTCTGTGTTTATAGGTGGCTCACAGGTAAATGCATTTGCTCAAAATCTTTCTCAATACCTGGGAGTAAAGCATGTAATTCCATGCGCCAATGGAACCGATGCACTTCAAATTGCAATGATGGCGCTTGGTCTTGAACCCGGTGATGAGGTAATAACACCCTCATTCACGTACGTTGCCACTACAGAAGTAATTGCTTTACTAAGATTAAAACCCGTTTTTGTGGAAGTTGATACCAAGACCTTCTGCATAGAACCGGGAGAAATACGAAAAGCGATTACTTCAAAAACCAAAGCCATCGTCCCGGTTCACCTGTATGGCCATTCTGCAAACATGGAAGAAATAATGGCCATTGCCAATGAACATAATTTATTTGTAATTGAAGATAATGCCCAGGCTATTGGCAGTGATTATTATTATAAAAATGGTACTGTAAAAAAGACCGGTATCATTGGCGATATTGGTTGCACTTCCTTTTTCCCCAGTAAGAATTTAGGTTGTTATGGCGATGGTGGCGCCATGTTTACTAATGATGATGAATTGGGTGAAAAATTAAAAATGATTGCCAATCATGGACAAAAAGAAAGGTATTATCATGACATGGTTGGTTGCAACTCAAGACTCGACGCCATACAGGCGGCAATATTGAATATTAAATTGCCGTTATTGGATTCTTATATTGATGCAAGAATAAACGCAGCCAATTTTTATGACAAGGCATTTGAAAAAAAAAAAAAAATAACCACTCCTTATCGGGCGGATTATTGCAAGCATATTTTTCATCAATATACGTTGATACTTGAAAATGTAAACCGGGAAGGACTTGTAAATTTTTTAGCCCAAAACAATATTCCATCAATGTTATACTATCCAGTCCCCGCTCACAGGCAAAAGATGTTTGCAGCTTTTGGCGGCGGCGATTTTAACCTGGAAAAAACTGACTGGCTTACGGAAAGGGTAATATCACTACCAATACATACCGAATTGGATGAAGAGCAACAAAATTTTATAACCGGGAAAGTTTTAGAATTTATAAATAAATAATTTAACCCATGAATATTTCAGTGATTGGAACGGGTTATGTAGGATTGGTAACAGGTACCTGCTTTGCAGAAACGGGAAATATTGTTACGTGCGTTGACATTGATGAAAAAAAAGTAAAAAGATTATCTTCCGGTAAAATAACAATATATGAACCTGGCCTTGAGAAAATTTTCGAAAGAAATGAAAAAGAAGGCAGATTAAAATTTACCACGTCTCTTGAAGAAGGTATAAAAGATTCAAAAATTATATTTCTTGCTTTACCAACTCCACCTGATGAAGATGGAAGCGCTGATTTAAAATATGTTTTAGGAGTATCGAAAAATATAGGCACTTTATTACAAAAAAGCGATTATAAAATAATTATTGATAAAAGCACGGTGCCTGTTGGTACTGCAGATAAAGTTCGTA
>CBIGQT010000723.1:0-1967 GCA_966191655.1 uncultured Ginsengibacter sp. | reverse complement strand
GTTATTTTTAATTGTTTAACTTTTAAATAACCATTAAAAGTTTATCTTTAAAATTAATTATTTACTTCTTCATTTGTGAGAATAACTTTCAACGTTTTATCTCTTGCAGCGTTACCGAAAGTGTCATAAGCCTGGATAATATTCTTTAGTGAAAAATGATGCGTTATTAATTTAGTGGCGTCTATTTTTTTTGAAGAAACAGTTTTCATTAACATCGGAGTAGTAACTGTATCAACCAGGCGTGTTGTAATTGTTATATTTTTATCCCACAAATTTTCAAGATGTAAAGAAACACTTTTGCCATGCACACCAATGTTGGCAATATGCCCGCCGGGAGCAACAATAGATTCACATAATTCAAAAGTTGCGGGAATGCCAACAGCTTCAATAGCTACGTCAACACCTTTATTTCCTGTAAGAGAATTTATTTTTGCTATGGCATCCTCCTTTTGATTGTTAATTATATCAGTTGCTCCAAATGTTTTACTTACTTCGAGGCGGCTTTCATCCATGTCAATCATAATGATGGCTGCGGGCGAATAAAATTGTGCGGTAAGTAAAGTTGCCATGCCGATAGGCCCTGCCCCAACAATAGCAACTGTATCACCCGGCTTAATTTGTCCGTTCAATACACCACATTCAAAACCTGTTGGTAATATATCGCTCAGCATTACTATTGCTTCTTCATTTACATTTTCGGGTATGCGGTAAAGACTGTTGTCTGCAAAAGGTATTCTTACATACTCTGCCTGTGTTCCGTCAATTAAATGTCCTAATATCCATCCACCTTTTTCACAATGAGAATACATTCCTTTTTTACAATATTCGCATTTTCCGCAGGAGGAAATACAGGATATTAAAACCTTATCTCCTTTTTTAAAATTAGTAACTCCGGCACCCACTTCCTGAATAACACCAATTCCTTCATGACCCAGAATGCGGCCGTCAGTTACTTCGGGAACATCTCCTTTAAGTATGTGAAGGTCTGTACCGCATATAGTTGTTTTGAAAATTTTTACAACAGCATCTGTCGGATCAATAATTTTTGGCATTGGCTTTTCTTCCCATGATTTATTGTGGGCACCATGATATACTAAAGCTTTCATTGTATTTTAATTTTATTGTTTTTCAAATCGCCCCGTTTTTTCTTTTATTTTAATTCGAAACATTACGGGTTTAATACGATTGGTATCATCAACACTTGACAGCGATGCGTTGTGCTCATGCGGATGAACCGTAGCACTTGTTAAATAAGGCCACATATTATTGAATAAATAATCTCTTGCCTTCTTTGCAGCTTCGCCTTTTAATTCATAAAAAGTTCCTGTGATTATTACACTCTGCCAATTAACCATATTACTCATTGCATCTACCTCAAAACATACATTCGGATTTTTGCGCATCATATCCAACTTCATTCCTTCTTTGGACTGGGCGATAATATCTTTGCCATCATATACATAAGTTATAGGAACTATATAAGGTATTTTACCGTTAGTACACGCCAGCCTCCCTATCGTTCTGGCCAGGAGAAAATGATCTATTTGCAATTCATCTAATTCACCAAGCATTTTTATTTGTTTTAAAAGAGATATTTAAATCTTCATTTCAAAAATAAAATACATGAGTTGGATGGCATATGATATTCAGCATTGAAGGAAATGATAGAAGTCAGGGATTGTTTCAATTTATGGTGACCATAATTAGAAGTTTGATATAAAAAACCCGGCTCTTGCTGGGTTAATTATTTTACCGGAATGGTACGCAACGTCTAAAAATGAACAATGAATATCAATTTTAATTACGTGGTTTAACTAAAAATGCGCTATAAAAATTGGCTGGGCTATAGTTTTAATAATTAAATCGGCACGGCTGGGTTTAAAAAATCTTGATAAGGCATTTCTTCCATAAGCCCCCATTACTAAAAAAGAATTCTTTTTTTTGAAAACATATTCAAACAGTGTCTT
>CBIGQT010000722.1:0-1972 GCA_966191655.1 uncultured Ginsengibacter sp. | reverse complement strand
TATGAACGCTTACAAAACGAAGCACCGTAACATCTGCTCCAATTCTGCCGATAGTTGCAATTAAAGTAGTTACCGTAATAGCAAGAAAAAAATAACCTGACTCTGAAGCGCCTAAATATCTTGCTACTACAACATTCATAAAAAAAGCCGCAGCAGCACCGCCTAATCTTACGCCTACTGAAAGCAAGGAATGAACAAGTAACTCTTTATTTTCTTCTTTTTTTGTAGCTGATTTTAGTTTATTTAATCACCTCATTAAAATTCTCCAGAAATTTTTTTCTGGCATTCACTGAAAAAGTTGATAAAGTTTTCGAATCACATAAATACTCGATTGCTTTTGCCAAAGCCGCAGTATTTTTTTTCTCAATCAAAATTCCGAATTTATAATTATCTACATACTCCGGAATGGATGCGTGTACTGTACTGATAATAGCATTCCCGGCATTCATTGCTTCAATAATAGAAACAGGTTGTGCTTCTAAGGCATAATATGAAGGCAGGCAAAATATATCTGATTCGATTAATAAATTTTTAATTTTCTCTCTCACTTTTAGCGGGCCTATATACTCTATAGTTGAAGAAAGCTCTTTGCTGTGTATTGACTGAAAAAAAGTGTTTTTTTCGATGTCAGAATCTATCCATTCTCCGATGAACCTTACCAAAAGCTTGTCTTTAGTTTCTGCGGGCAGAAGTTTTAAGGCTTCTACAAGTTCCATATAACCCTTGCTTAAAATGAAATTGGAGAGATAGGTAATAATAAATTTGTTTTTTGATTTTAGCAGTTCAAGCTTGTTTTTAAATTCATCTTCAGTTAATAAAATTGACTTGTCAATTGGATTAAACAGACCTTCTCTTTTTGTTTCCGCTATGTACTTCCTGACATCACTGGATAAGCTTTTACTTGAAAAAATGAATTTATCAATATTGTTTACCAGGTATTTATCCGCATTAAAAAAGCGGAACTTTATAAAATTATCTTTGAAATTTCCACGGTGCAGGTGGCATACTATTTTCTCTATGTGGCTTCTGCAGATGTGAACCAATATATAATCTGATAAATTGCCAAATAAGCTTGACGACCCTGAAAAATAAAAGAAGTCGAATTTTTTTTCATTTTTTAAAATTTTGTTCAGCCGAACAAAAGATCTGAAAACATGAAATATTTGATGAGTAAAGTAATTTATTTTTTTAAACAAGCCTTCTTTTTTTTCAATGCTGCCGGATGTGTTTATTATAGTTATATCAAAATCAGCCTCAAGCAATTTTAATATGCTAAGCGTGATAACATTTTCACCCGTATACGCGGGAGGCAATTTGCCAAAAAAAAGAATTTTTTTACCCTTCATAAAAATTTATGTAGTTATCCTTGTGTTTTTCAAGTAAAGATTTGTAATAGTTAATATCATCTTCAGTAAAATATTCGCTCCATTGACCGCCACTGCCTTTTCGCATAAAATTGTATCCTTTCTTATGTATGTTTTTATATTTCTTCGGGCTTTGCTCAAGTTTTTTCATGTTTTCAAAGCTTGATTTTTCAAAAGCCTGGTGTAACATCTCTTTTTGTAAAGGAATGCCCAATTTATCTATTGCTGTAAATAATATTTCTTTACCATTCTTTTTCAGGTCTTCATATTTTATTATTGAAGAAGCTCTATGTTGCCACGATATCTGATGGTGTATGCAGCATTCTAAACCATATTTTTTATGTCTTATAAAAGAAGAAAAATCACCATCAAAATTGAATCCACGTGTGTTGCGGGCATAATGAAAATAACTTACCATTACATCCCTGGGGTCTCGTATGATCAACAACGTTCTGTTCTTTTTGAAGAAAATTTCTTTATAAGATATATGTGATTTTATAAACCGGGGAAGCGTTTTATACTTCCATTTTTTCATAAGATTATCTCTGCTTATTTCGGGTATGGTTTTATCAAGAATTTTAAATGAATAATCGTTCTTTAACTCACCT
>CBIGQT010000721.1:0-1972 GCA_966191655.1 uncultured Ginsengibacter sp. | reverse complement strand
GGTTCAAAAGGCCCACTATGCCATAGTTCCAGCGGTTCAGCAGGTTGTACATCGTAATGGCCATATACCAATACAGTAGGTTTATTTGTGTCAATTATTTTTTCTCCAAAAACAACCGGATGCCCTTCCGTTAACATTATTTCGGCTTTATCAGCGCCGGAATCAAGTAAACTTTGTTTAACTGCTTTTGCGCAGGCAAGCATATCTTTTTTATGTTCGCTCTTTGCACTTACAGATGGTATGCGTAATAATTTGATCATCTCATTTAAAAATCTGTCTTTATTTTTTTGCTGATATTCTTTCCAGGTTTCCATTTCTTTTATTTATTTTTCATTTGAATAGAGACGAATATATAACTTTTGAAGAATACAAATCAGTATGTTTTTTTATCACGAAAAAGCTGAATAAAAATTAACAGATGTTGTTAAAATAATTGAACTTTTTTTTGAAAAACATAATTCTTAATATATACATTTGCACAAGATTGCTTTTCAATTCATCAGCCTTTGCTTTAGTTACATCACGATCAATTTATGATGCTTCTTTGCAAAGGCTGAGTCAATTTAAAGACGTTTTATTTTTCTAAAATTTATGTTGACATTTTTTTTCTTTTATAAAATAAATATTGGCGCATTGCTATTCAATTTTTAATTGTCTTTTTTAGAATGTAGAAATTTTCCTTTACCAAATTTTATATTTTTAATAACCCTGTAATAAAATTCTTTATTAAATAATTGTGAATCATGCATGGCCTTATAAGTTAAGAAAAAGCCCACGGGAGTAAGAATAATTACAGCGAGCCACATCCCTATAATTGGATCAAGTAAATGATCTTTAGTAAATTTTTCACCAAAAATAGTGAGCAGGTAAAAAATCATAAAAAATAATAATGCAACCACCAAAGGCAGGCCCAGACCACCTTTTCTTATAATAGATCCCAATGGAGCTCCTATAAAAAATAAGACTATGCAGGCAATTGAAAGTGATAATTTCTTATGCCATTCAATTTTATGATGTATGATATCATCAACCTGGTTATCATATACATTACTGGTAACTTGCATCAGGCTGCTAATGCTTGCAACTGTACCTGCCGCCTGGTCTCTTATAAATGTTTTTAGACTGTCCGGTATCAGCTCATTAAAAGATGTTACTTTTTTATTTGTAATTTTTTTATCTGCAACTTTTAATTGGTCTTTTGTTCTTACGGAATCTTTATATTTTGGGTATTGAAGGTATGCCTTCAAATCTCTTCGGTTTGATTTTATCAGCGAATCAGGGATTTTTTTTAGTGAATCAATATCCTTATCGAGCAGGCGCAGTGTTTTCATACGTATATTATTCATGAAAAGGCTGTCGGATGTTGTTTGAATATTCAATTGAGTGAGGTCAAATAATTTGTTATATTCTTTAAATCCCATTTGCACAAACTCATTTTTTATAGAATTATATTCTCCCTTCTCTGAATAGCGCTGGCCATTCTGCAGCCTAAACTCTAAAAATTTTTTATCAGCGCTTACTGTCATTTTGCCGCTTTCAGAAATGATAGTGTTATCCTGTATTCCGTTTGACTGTTCATAGATTAATACGTTGTGTAAGGTGCTTTTGTCTTTGTCTTTTTTACCAACTTTAATAGAGAATCCCCGAAAGCCGCTATAAAAAACACCATCTTTTAAATCGAAAGCAGGGCTCTTTCTGTAGATATCGTTATATATAACGGCAAATTTTAAATTAGAAACCGGTGCAATGTAATTGGCAAATAAAAAAGCAAGAAGACATAAAAAAAGTGAGACAATAAAAAGAGGACGCATGAATCGCAACAAGGAAATACCGGCTGACTTTATAGCAACGAGCTCAAAACTTTCACCAAGATTTCCAAATGTCATTAATGATGAAAGCAAAACTGCCAATGGCAATGCCAACGGGACCAGTGCTGCGGGTGTCAGCCCGCAGTGCTCGCGGACCACCTCGG
>CBIGQT010000720.1:0-1975 GCA_966191655.1 uncultured Ginsengibacter sp. | reverse complement strand
ACTATGATTTTTGGCATACCAATGATTGCAAGTATTGCTCTCAAAGAAGGACGGCCTCTTGAAAATATGGAACTTGAACCAGACATTAAAGTGCAGAATGATTATAATGAAATATTAAAAGGCGAAGACCAACAAATAGCAGCAGCAGTAAAAGAGTTGCTCAAAGAAATTGGGAATTAAAAAAGAAGATTCTTGAAAATTATCGAATTACGGGAATAAGTTTATTGATTAATTATCGCAGCAAGCTCTGTTTCCCAGTGACCGGTTTTTCCATATTCAATTAACCGGCCTAATTCTTTACCATCTTTCATAACAACAATGGTTGGCGTATGAGTAATATTCATTGCATGTGCTATATTTCCCGTCCCGTTTTTTTTGCGGTCAACCATAAAAACTGTTATGTGATCATCCGGAAAGCCTGACACTTCCTGTATTTTATAAAACTTAGGCAAAATAAAATGAGTGTCTTCACACCAGGTGCCTCCAAAAAAAAGAAAATATATTTTGTCTTTATTATTTCTGAATGCATTTACAATTAAAGTATCAGGGCGTGGATATATGCGCTGGCTTTCTGCATACCATTTAAACGAGGTGTCGCTTGTTAAATCAGATTTATCAATAATGCCTTCAAGCATTTTTGCATTATTCTCAGCCGTGTCTGTAAGCACAATGTATTCCTGTTGCGTTTGAGCATGAAGTTTGTTTACAAATATTGAAACGAATGCAGCAAGACAAACGAATAAAATCTTTTTCATTCTGTTTTATAAATTGTTTTTTAATTCCAATAAAAAAGATTTTATTTTTTGTAATGATTCTATCATTTCATGCTTCTCTCCTGCTGCCTTGTTATTTTTTAAAAATTCTTTCGCGCCGTCAATAGTATATTTTCTTTCGCGAAGGAGGTGATAAATCATTTTTAGATTTTTTACATCTTCGGGACGGAAATAACGATCTCCCTTTTTATTTTTTTTAGGTTTTAAAATTGAAAATTCATTTTCCCAATATCTTATCAACGATGTATTTTCTCTAAACATTGTGGCTACATCGCCAATGGAATAATATTGCTTTTTAAAAAGAATTTCATCTTCAGGAATTTCAATAAGATCAGCATCAATACCCATTTCTTTCAGGCTCTTTCTTCCCCTCTTTGATTTTGGTGGAAGTAAATTTTCCTGCACAACATTTTTATTCTCATTCTTCTTTTGAGAATCATTTCCAAATTCAAATGTTATTTGCGATAGTGCCATTAATCAAAACTTTTTGCACTTCCTGTTGAAGCAATTTTTACAATTCTATCAAACTGTTCCGCTGTAAGATCGTTATAAAAAAAATAAACAGGATCAACTTCCTGGCCATTTATGTGAACTTCATAGTGGCAATGCGGGCCGGTACTTTTTCCCGTACTTCCCACCCAACCTATTACTTCACCTCTTTTCACTTTTTGTTTTTTTTTTACTTTTACTTTATACATGTGCCCGTATAAAGTTTCATATCCGTATCCATGATTTATTACAACATGATTACCAAAACCATCTCCCGTTTGCCCTGCAAGCTCAACAGTTCCATCGCCTGTAGCATAAATAGGTGTGCCTTGGGGAGCAGTAAAGTCGAGCCCTTTATGCATTTTAGGAGTTCCGTAAACTGGGTCAATTCTCATGCCAAACCCGGATGCTATCCTGTTAAGATCGCGGTTACTAACGGGCTGTATTGCAGGGATACACGCTAATTTTTCACCCTGGTTTTTTATAAGATTTTCTATTTCATTATAACTTGCAAACTGGTATTTTATTCTTGCACTGATGTTGTTAAGCGTTTTTGCCAATTCATTTCCTAATTGTTCATCGTTTATCGCCGCTATTTTTTGAAATTCATTTTGCTTTTCGGTAAGTTTTGCACGGGCGCTGTCTGGCAAAGGATTGGCTTCAAAAATAGAACGATACACCTTATTGTCTCTTTGTTCCAGTTCCGCCATCTG
>CBIGQT010000719.1:0-1977 GCA_966191655.1 uncultured Ginsengibacter sp. | reverse complement strand
AATAAGGAACATTGAACATACAGAAAAAGGCAGCATTAATGCAATGAATTCTTATGTAACGCTTCAACCTATTGAACGGTGGCATTTATATTCCAACTATATTAATGGACAAGATACCCCAGGTTTTTTGACGTACGTGAACATGTTCTCTGTTATTGGCTTGCTTGTATTGATTATTGCCTGCATCAATTTTATTAACCTTACCACGGCACGATCAGAAAAAAGAGCAAAAGAAGTTGGTGTAAGAAAAGCGATCGGTTCGCAAAGAAAGGACCTCATCATACAATTTTTATCTGAATCATTTTTGCTTACATTAATTGCATTTATATTTTCATTGTTGATTGTGGTGGTTCTGTTGCCTTCATTCAATACACTTACCGGCACTCACCTGCACATACCTTTTTCCAATGGATATTTTTGGCTTATACTATTAGGTTGTGTTGTTTTTACAGCATTGCTTGCAGGCAGCAGGCCGGCATTTTATCTTTCATCATTTAATCCTGTAAAAGTTTTAAAGGGAAAAATTCAGGCAGGAAGATCTGCTTCGCTCTCAAGAAAAATTTTAGTGGTATTGCAGTTCAGTTGCTCCATTGCATTAATTATAAGTACCGTTATTATTTACCAGCAGATACAATATGCAAAGAACAGGCCTACCGGTTATAATCTTAACAGGCTTATATCAACCAACATGAATGATGACCTTGATAAAAATTATACCGCGCTTAAAAATGAAATGATAAAAAAAGGAATTGTTTCGTCTGTCACTACGGCTTCGAGTCCTGCAACGGATGTTTGGTGGCATACGGATATTGATTATTGGGCCGGAAAGAACGCGGGTGAAACCGTAGAGATGGGATGCATCTATGTATCTGACGACTATTTTAAAACGGTTGGCATGGATATTAAAGAAGGAAGAAATTTTTCCGGCGTTTATGATTCCACGAGTGTAGTATTTAATGAAACCGCTATTAAGCGGCTGCGTATTAAAAATCCTGTCGGGCAATCGATAACTTTTCATGACTCAAAATATATTATTGCAGGCGTTGTAAAAGATGCGTTGATGATCTCTCCCTTTAAGGCGGCTGATCCTACCATGTTTTATTGCTATCCGGGTACACAGGGCGTTATGTTGTATAAATTATCGCCAAACATTCAAACGGAGGCGGCCATTACGCAACTTACTTCTTTGTTTAATAAATATGATCCCGCCTATCCATACGATTATTTTTTCGCAGATGCGGACTATGCTTCAAAATTTAAACTGGAAATGCTGATTGGAAAGCTGGCCGCGTTGTTTGCCGGCCTTGCCATTTTTATTTCCTGCCTGGGACTATTTGGATTAGCAGCATATATGGCAGAGCAACGCACAAAAGAAATAGGCATACGCAAAGTATTAGGCGCTTCCGTATCACAGGTGTGGCTGTTGCTTTCAAAAGATTTTATTGTGTTGGTATTGATAAGCTGCGTGATCGCATCGCCTGCATTTTATTTTTTACATAACTGGTTACAGCAATATGATTACAGAATTAGTATAAACCTGTTTGTATTTATTATGACCGGAATATCGGCAATTGTAATAACGATTATTACTATCAGCTTCCAGGCAATAAAAGCAGCGATTGCAAATCCTGTGAAAAGTTTAAGAACGGAATAAAGAAAGCAAAATTTCTGATGCCAGCGATAAAAAAAGTCTGGCTCTTTCTACTTAAACTTTTTTAGCGCCCCACCCGAAATAATAATTGCAGAACTATCAGCAATCGACAATTGCAAAGAATCTATCTGCGCATGACCAAGATCCAACAAAGAATAGCCCTGTACGTTTGCTTTCACCGATTTAATAGACATGGCCTCCGGACTTTCTATTAGGTTTAAAGACGATATATCGGGAGGCGCGCTGCCAATCGTAATAGTAACAGACCTGGCTTTCTCTACAGACTTTACAGGTTTGTAATCCGGAGACATTTCAAAAACCACTTC
>CBIGQT010000718.1:0-1981 GCA_966191655.1 uncultured Ginsengibacter sp. | reverse complement strand
TTTTAAAATGGTTATGTGCCGTCTTGTTTCTTTACATTATTGTCCCCTTTCTGATAACAAAAAACTGGAGTATTGTTTTGAAAAATACTTTTATTCCTTCAATTCATTTTAACCGTAAGTTTTGTGAAATATTAGTTGCCATTTTAGGCACAACCATTTCACCATATTTATTTTTTTGGCAGGCAAACATGGAAGCAGAAAGCCAGGCTCAAAGTAAAACTCATATAGTTGTTGATAAATTTTTTCTTAATAAAATGCGCTCTGATGTAATTACAGGAATGTTTTTTTCCAATGTGGTTATGTTCTTTATTATTCTTACAACGGGAGTAGTCTTATTTAACGGAGGGATACACAAAATAGATACTGTAGAACAGGCGGCACAAGCTTTAAAGCCATTGGCTGGTAACCTTTCTTACCTCCTATTTGCAATAGGAGTAATAGGCACCGGCTTACTTGCAATACCAGTATTGGCGGGCTCGTTATCATATATTCTTGCAGAAACATTTGATTGGAAAGAAGGTCTAGATAAAAAATTCAGCGAAGCAAAAGGATTTTATATAACTATAATAGTTTCTTTACTAATAGGCTTGTTTATAAACCTGACAAAAATTACAGCTTTCCAGGCTTTGTTTTTAACTGCAATCGTTTATGGAATAACCGCCCCTGTGCTCGTTGGAGTTATATTACATATTTGCAACAATAAAAAAATTATGGGCAACGATACCAACGGAATTTTATCAAATGTTCTTGGCATACTAACTTTTGTTCTAATGGTTGCCGCTGCTATTGCCCTTATTTATTTTCAGTTCAACTAAATTTAATAAGAAAGAAGTTTTCTCAAAATGGCGGCAACTTTTTCCGGGTTAGGTAACATGGCTTTTTCCAGAAGAATATTCATTGGCACCGCAGGTAAATTCAAGGCGCCCAATACTTCAACAGGTGCATCTAAAAAACGAAAACATTCCCTTGAAATCCTTCCTGCCAGTGCTTCCGCAAAAGAATTGTTTTGTTGTTCTTCGGTAAGCACCAAACATTTACCATGTTTTTTTACAGTTGAAAAAATCAAATCTTCGTCTAAAGGAAATAATGTTCTTAGGTCAACTATAGTTAACTGTCCCTGAAAAAAGTTAGCTGCTTCCTTAGCCCAATATACTCCCATTCCATACGTGATAACACAACACGTTTCTCCATTATTGATTTTTCCTTCATCAGCATTTATAATAATATTTCCCTTACCTAACGGTAACACGTAATCGCGGGAAGGCTCAACAGATTTTGCATCTTCTGTACCAGGCACCTTGCTCCAATAAAGTCCCTTGTGCTCCAACATTATGACCGGATTCGGATCCAAAAAAGCAGCCTTCATTAATCCTTTCATATCTGCAGCGTTGGAAGGATAGGCTATTTTAATTCCTTTAATTGAAAGAAGCAAACTTTCTACACAACCACTGTGATATGGGCCGCCTCCACCATACGCTCCAACAGGAACCCGAATAACTGTTTGCACAGGAAATTTACCAAAACTGAGATAACAACTTTTAGCAACCTCAGTTGCCAATTGATTAATGCCGGGATATATATAATCTCCGAACTGGACTTCAACAATTGGTTTCACACCCGTTGCAGACATACCGACCGTTGAGCCGATTATATAAGCTTCCTGTATTGCAGTATTAAATACGCGATGATCACCAAACTGTTCAGCTAAGGTTGCCGCTTCCCTGAAAACCCCGCCCAGCCTTCGTCCCACGTCTTGTCCATATAAAACCGCCTCAGGATTTTCTTCCATAATTTCACGAATTGCAAATAAAGCCGCATCAACCATAATAACTTTTTCTTTTCCTGAAGGACATCTTTCGCCTTTCTCTTCGGTTACAGATGTTGGAGCAAAAACATGCTCTTCAACTTTTGCAGGATCAGGTTCTGCCGAAGCAACTGCATTTTTAAAATGCTGATCAACTTCTCTTATTGCAACCGCTTC
>CBIGQT010000717.1:0-1984 GCA_966191655.1 uncultured Ginsengibacter sp. | reverse complement strand
ATAATTTACTAATTGATTGTACCGCTAACATCACTTCTAAAACAGGAGTGGAAATGGAAGCATTGGTAGGCGCATCTGTTGCTGCACTAACGGTGTACGATATGTGCAAATCTTTCAGTCACGATATTGTAATTAAGGAAATAAAGCTGATGGAAAAAAGCGGGGGTAACCATGAATACAAAAGAACATAAAAAGCATAGCGATATAGCAAAGCCATCGCACGGCACATTTGGCTGGAACGAATGGGCAGTCACAGGTACCCAATGTAATAATATTAAGACATTGGCTAATGTTATTATCAAGTCGCTGTCGCCGTTGTACAACTGTGCCTATGTGGACGCAAAGCACACTGATGAGCTTGAAAATAGTATGCTTCCGCAACATTTGGAAAGTGGCGCTGTTATCTCGTATACGCAGCACACAAGTTATCATCAGTTAGATTTTAGAAGTGAAATGAATGATTTTCAGCGCAGGCAATTATTTAACAATGCTGATATAGTTTTAATAAATGGAAATCATTTCACGGCTAAATCACAAATCGTTGTTATAGACGAAAATAAAAGAGAGTCTCTTAAAAAAAGATTGCCCCAGTTAACTAATGTCGAATTGATTTTATTGGCAGATGATACTGAAAATGTATTTGATTTTATAAAAGATCGTCCCTCTTTTACTAAAATCCCGGTTTATAAGTTAAGTGATACTTCAACGATCATCGATTTTTTTAGAACGAAACTGGAGCAGTCAAAACCTTTATTAAATGGATTAGTATTAGCGGGTGGCAAAAGTATAAGAATGGGTTTTGACAAAGGAAGTATTGCATGGCATGGAAAAGAGCAGCAATATTATTTAGCCGGCCTTTTGAAAAGTTTGTGTAATGATGTTTTTATATCCTGCAGGCAGGGCCAGGAAAAGGAAATTGATAATAATTATAAAGCATTGCCGGATACATTTACAAACTTAGGCCCTTATGGAGCCATACTTTCAGCGTTTCGCGAAAAACCGGATGATGCGTGGCTAGTCGTTGCCTGCGATCTTCCTTTACTGGATAGTCAAACTTTACAATATTTAAAAGACAGCAGGAATGTTGCCTCAATGGCGACAGCGTTTGAAAGCCCTTACAATCATTTTCCTGAACCATTAATTACTATTTGGGAACCGAAAAGTTATCCGGTGTTATTATCTTTTTTAGCTCAGGGATACAACTGCCCCAGAAAAGCCTTACAAAATATGGATACCAATATTCTTAAAATTCAGCATCCTGAAACGTTAACGAATGTAAATACTCCCGCAGATTTTGAAAAAGTACAACAACTTCTTCATGAGAAATTGCAGTCAGATGTCAAATGATTTTGAACGATATAGTTGCCAACTCGCCTTACCGGGATTTAATGATGCTTCACAGCAAAAATTACAGGATGCAAAAGTTTTAATAGTTGGAGCTGGTGGCTTAGGCTGCCCTGCTGCTATGTATTTAACCGCTGCCGGAACCGGAACTATTGGAATTGCAGATTATGATGTAATTTCTATAAGCAATTTACACCGGCAGATTTTATATAATCTATCAGAAGTTGGTTTGAAAAAATCGGCTACTGCGTGTAAAAAATTACAGGAACAAAATCCGGAAATAAAAATAATTTCTATTGATGCGAAAATTGATACTGCAAATGTGATGGAGATCATATACCCTTATGACATCATTGTTGATTGTACTGATAATTTTGATACAAAATATATATTGAATGATGCATGTGTATTATCAAATAAACCCCTTGTGTATGGCGCTATTTATCAGTATGAAGGACAGGTAGCTGTTTTTAATGTGGCAGCTAACGGTGGCGTGTACACGCCAAATTTCAGGGACTTTTTCCCAAAGGTAAATCCATCACAAATTCCCAATTGTGCTGAAGGCGGGGTAATGCCAACACTTGCCGGAATTATCGGTTGCATCCAGGCAAATGAGGTAATAAAATATTTCACCGGCCAG
>CBIGQT010000716.1:0-1985 GCA_966191655.1 uncultured Ginsengibacter sp. | reverse complement strand
GCCGGTAGAATTGGTATGATCAGCAGTTGTGATTCTGATCAGGCAGTGGTACATAAATTCTCGGCCAGCGCAAAGCCCTACTCGTTGCCTGCAATTGACAAGACCGACTTCCCTTCAAAAAAATTCGCCTGAATTGTGATTTTTTTAAAATGTCGCACACTAATACAGTGATACAATAATTTAAATTCAATCGTGGACAAAAAAGACACTTTCATAACAGCAATCAACGAGAATCAAGGACTGATTTTTAAGGCGGCTTCAATTTATACAAACAATAATGAGGATAAAAATGATTTAGCACAAGAAATTATTTATCAGCTTTGGAAATCCTTTGACACATTTCAGCAAAAGTCAAGTTTAAGCACCTGGATTTATAGAGTAGCTTTAAATGTTGCCATTTATCATCTCAAAACTTCCAAAAGAAAAATTAAGACGGAGCCTTTAGACAAACAATTTTTAAATTTTCAGGAAACTAATAATAATGAAATTGATGAAAAATGGCAAATGTTTAAGCAACATATAGATACGCTAAACCTTCTTGATAAAGGTATTGTGCTACTCTATTTGGAGAATAAAAGTCACGAAGAAATTGGGCAAATCATTGGTATCTCAACAAGTAATGTAGGGACAAAACTTTCAAGAATTAAAGACAAATTGAAACAACAAGTTTTAAAACAATTATAATTATGGAACTTGACGACTTAAAAAATACTTGGAATGAAATAGATAACCAAGTAAAAGGGAAACAAAATTTAACTCTTAAAATATTTGACAAAATGAGCAATCGGAAATTTCATTCAAAACTGTACAAGATAATATTGCCAGAAATATTGGGAAGTCTTATTTGTATCGTCAGTGCTTTTTATATAGGATTCAATTTTGACAAATTGAATGGAGCCACCTATCAAATTATTGGTGTGGTAGGAATTTTAGTTTTTGTGATGGTGACGGCAATTAGCTTGCTTAGTCTTCAAAATTTGAACAAAGTGGGAGATGTTGGCAAACCGTATGCGGACACCTTAAAAGATTTCGCAACTCAAAAAATAAAATTTTGCAAACTGCAAAAACTAAATCTAAGGTTAAGCTACCTGCAGTTAGTGATTGTCGTACTTTTATTGCCAAAGTTTTTTGAAAAAAGCGGAATAACAGACAGCAAATACTTTTATATATTTTCATTTTCTTTCTGCTTCATTTTTTTGTTATTCTTTTCCAAATGGGTAATGAAAAGTTATAACAAAACAATCCGACAAACAGAAGATTTATTAAAAGAGTTAACGGGTTAAACAATTGCAACTGCGGGCAACAGGCGGTTTGGCAATATGGCGGGGGACGAATAAATCCTCATCTTTTTGTTCGGTGTCAGCAGGAGTCCCGGCTTGACTTTTACTGTTGAGCTTTTGTACAGATCTTCAACTTCGGTTTTTCAATTGGGCTGCGGCTCCGGGCTGAACGTTTTTCAAATACCACCACATCGCCAAGTCGTGTCAGTTGTATGCAGCCTTTAGCTAATATTTCAAAAATTCTATTTTAAATATCCTCGGTGGCTATTTGCAAAAAGTGGGATTTACTTTTTAATTCATGATTAGAGAACTAAATGACAAAGAATCAACTCTGCTTATCTTAAAATCATTTCAACTAATCCTGCTTTTACGCCAAGTTTGGCTACTCAGAAAACAATGAAGTCGCTATTAAGCGAACATTATCCTCCCGAGAAAATTGAAGTTGTCACATCTGATTCAATAGAATTTATAGATCAGGGTCAAAATTTCGAAAGAGTGAAATGCAATTTCTGCGGACGGGAATTGGAGACCGAAAAGTGGCAGGAATTCATGGACAAGGCATATGAAAAGCATTTTGAAGATCTGGCATTTATTACTCCTTGTTGCCATAACAAATCCTCCTTAAACGATCTGAAATATGAGATGCCTGCGGGTTTTGCCAAATTTTCGATTTTGATAGACGGAGCATCGGAAGAACCAACCGTT
>CBIGQT010000715.1:0-2000 GCA_966191655.1 uncultured Ginsengibacter sp. | reverse complement strand
GCCGAAGCGGAAAAAGAAAAAGCATTTCTAATAAATGCCGATGCTCCTGGCTTCCTTGCCTCAATTTGTAGTAACCATCAGACAAAGCTTATTCATATTTCCACGGATTATGTTTATGACGGAACATTAAAACAACCCTTAAAAGAAGAGGATGCAATAGCTCCTTTAAATGTATATGGCTGGTCGAAACTTAAAGGTGAAGAACTTGTTTTAAATAATAATGCTTCAACTCTCATTATAAGAACTTCATGGGTGTATTCAGTTTATGGAAACAACTTTGTAAAAACAATGCTTCGGCTGTTTAAAGAAAAAGAAAGTTTAAATGTAGTGAACGATCAATATGGATGCCCCACTTATGCTGCAGATATTGCTGAGATAATTATGAAATTTATAGAAGGCGCGGAAAATAATAATGAATATAGCGGTATTATAAATTATAGCAACAGCGGAGTTACTACATGGTTTGATTTTGCTTTAGCAATAAAAGAATTCGTAAACAGCCCTTGTAAAATTGTTCCTGTTCCCACTTCCCAATATCCCACGCCTGCAAAAAGGCCACAGTATTCAGTTTTGGACACTTCCAAAATTAAAAACATTCTTAATATAGATATTCCTGTTTGGAAAGAAAGTCTGCACAAATGCCTGGAAGCTTATCTGAAAGAAAGAAAATAATTAGAATAATTTTCTTGCCCTTTATCCTTTTTTAAAGAACTATTGGTTTGTGTTCTGCTATATTTGTTCCTTCAAAATCTATTAAACAAATACACACATTATGAAATTTTTAAGGCTAATTATTTTTTTTCTTTTTATTTCAATAACCTCATCCTTCGCTCAGCAAAATCTTAATGACACTTTAGCTGTTGACCCGAATGTAAGAATCGGAAAACTAACTAACGGACTTACTTATTATATAAGACAGAATAAAAAACCTGAACAAAAAGTAGAATTGCGATTGGTTGTTAACGCAGGTTCAATTCTTGAAGATGATAACCAGCAGGGCCTTGCGCACTTTAGCGAGCACATGGCTTTTAATGGAACCACTCATTTTAAAAAAAATGATATTGTTTCCTTTTTGCAATCGATTGGAGTGGGATTTGGAAATGATTTAAATGCAAATACAAGTTTTGATCAAACTATATATATACTTCCTATACCAACGGATAAGCCGGAAAACATCGATAAAGGCTTTGAAATATTAGAAGATTGGGCGCATAATGTAACTTATGACACTGACGATATTGATGGCGAAAGACCTGTAGTGCTCGAAGAAAGCAGGCTTGGTAAAGGCGCTAACGATCGCATGTACAGGAAAATTTATCCTAATGTATTTGAGGGTTCTTTATATGCAAACCGTCTTCCAATTGGTTTGGATAGTATTATTAAAAATGCCAGCTATGAAACAATAAGAAAATTTTATAAAGACTGGTACAGGCCCGATCTTATGGCAGTAATTGTTGTAGGAGATATTGATCCGGATAAAGCCGAAGATTATATAAAAAGATATTTTAGCGGCCTCAAAAATCCGGAAAATGAAAGAACAAGAATTCAGGCCACGATGCCGCCGTATAACAAAGACCAGGCACAGGTGGTTACTGATAAGGAAGCTACGAGCTATACAACAATTGTAAATTATTCGGCTGAAAAAATACATCCTGTCGTAACTCTTGAAGATTATAAAAATGACCTTACAAAAGAAATTTTTGTTACGCTGTTTAATCAGCGACTTCGCGAACTCACTCAAAAAGAAAATCCTCCTTTCGTGTACGCATATACAGATTTTGGATCTTACGCTCGGGGTTATGAATCTTTTGGGGCAGGCATAGGAACGGGTAGTAACGATTCTACAACGGGCCTTAAAGCATTTGAAGAAGAATTGCAGCGTGTAAAAAAATATGGTTTCACAAAACCTGAACTTGACAGTGCAAAAAGTAATATGTTTAACCAAATGGATAAAATGTAAAATAAAAAAAATAAAACAGAATCTGCGGATTATGTTTCTG
>CBIGQT010000714.1:0-2002 GCA_966191655.1 uncultured Ginsengibacter sp. | reverse complement strand
AATATAAACAAAACAAAAAGCTGCTTTTTATAGCAGCTTTTTTAAACCCAAAATCCGTGAGAAAATTTTAGGCTATTGGATTATTTATAAATCTTAGAGATCAGCGCTATTCAATTTTTTCGGAATCTTCACTTCAAAGTTCATTTCAGAATTATTGCGGGTAGCCTTTATGTTATAATTTGTTTTATCTTCTGAATCATTTACCTGGTCCATTAATTCATCAACACTGCTTACTTTTTCGCCATTTACCGATGAAATAATATCATCTTTTTTCAGCCCGGCTTTGTCAGCGGGAGAACCTTCTTCCACGTTTAAAATCTTTACGCCGGTGTTATTCTCGGTGTCTTCAATTTTTAATCCAAGTTTTGGCCTGTCACTGTTATATCGGAATTTGAAAAAGTTATTGTTCATTCCTGGCACAGGCGCCATTTTGAAATTAAAATCATTATCTCCCATCCCAGGATTATAATTTTTATAAATAAAAGTTTTATTATTTGCTTTTGTTTCTCCCAATTTTATTTTCATATCCTTTGCTTTTGTGCCCCTTAAATAATACACCTTTACTTCATCACCCGCTTTATGAGACTTCACGGCAGCCATTAAATCATCCGGTGAAGCAATTTTCTTATTATCGAGCTTGGTGATGATATCTCCTTTTAACAAACCGGCTTTTTCTGCCGCACTTCCCTTTACCACTTCATTTATTTTTACACCCCCACTTGATTTATCTGTTATCACTCCTAAAAAAGTATGAGGCGCAGCATTCTCCTCCTCATCTTGGAAAACATCTACATTCATTGAATGTTCCCTGGGCGCATATAAAAAATTATTTGAACTGCGATTCCTGGAATCTCTTTTCATTATTGTTACATCACCATCATGGTATTCTGATAATGGTTTTCCGTTTACAGTGATGCTATCTCCATCTACCTGTATCGTCATTTTGTTTTCCTTATCTCCATTTTGCCGGATAATAATTTCTTCAGTTTTTTTCTCCTTGGGAGTAGGGCTTTGTGCCACTAATGTTGTAGTAAAGAAGCATCCAACTATTAAAGTCGTCATCAAAAAAATATTCTTTTTCATTGTAAAAATTTTTAAATACGAAATGTTTAGTAGAACAAATGTAGTAACTTTTACTGAACTACGAAATCTTTCGCAAATAATTACTTTTGTTTAACAAAAATTAGTTAAATGAGGTAGTGAGAGTGTGTAAATTTTCACCGGTGCTCCATCTATAATGTCCTCTTTATTGAATTTCATGCCTATTTTTTCAAGCACTTTTAGTGAGGCAATATTTTTAATATGAGCCATGCCAGTTATAATTTCGATTTTTAAGTCACGCAAGCCATATATTAATGTATACTGTGCAGCTTCAGTGGCAAAACCTTTACCCCATGCTGTTTTTAATAAGCGATAGCCAAGATCAGTTATGCCAGATTCCTTTATATATTTTAATCCGCACCAGCCAATAAATTCATAATTGGATTTTGTATGTATCGCCCATCTGCCAAGGTTTAATTCGTATTGGGGTAATATATTTTCGCTAAGAATTTTTTTTGCTTCTTCTTCATTTTTAAGAACGGGTTCATGCACATATTTTACTATATCCGGATCGCTGTTTAATTTGTATATAAGAGGAGCATCTTCCTCAGTAAAACGTCTTAATGAAAGTCGGGGAGTTTCAAAAATAATCATGATAGTTGCAAACTTATTATAAAAGGGAGACAAGATTTCAAAAACAGGCAAAACCCATTTTGTATTTTTGTTTTATTAAGTTTTAAAATCTTTTTGTAAATAAGTAATCATTTGATTTTCATAAATTATTTAAAAATTGTATGATAAAATTCGTTCAATTAAAACAGCGTTTCGATGCTATTCGGCTGCAAAATGAAATTTGTAAATTTCAATCAGCTTTGTGGAAACCTCATTATAACACTAAACATTATGAAGGAAACTGGACGACTTTGCAACTCCGATCAATTAATGGAAAAATCGAAAACAA
>CBIGQT010000713.1:0-2004 GCA_966191655.1 uncultured Ginsengibacter sp. | reverse complement strand
CAGTATGTTCATTATAAAAAGTTGAATAAAGTTTCGTTCTGAAATATTTTATGAGCAGGGAGTTTTGGGATCTTGTAAATGTATAAAGAACATCCTCATATCAAAAAATTTTTTTTATAAATGGCATTGTAGCTAAGCTAATAAAAGACTTGCAGCTATCGCAACTCTTTCGCCATCCATTGCAGCGCTAACAATACCTCCGGCATAACCTGCGCCTTCACCGCACGGGTAAAGATTTTTTATTTGAGGATGATATAAATATTTTTCATCGCGGGGAATACGTACCGGAGAAGATGTTCGGCTTTCAGTTGCTACCAACACAGCTTCATTGGTGAAATATCCAGTACTCCCATTTCGTGCAGGCATTTTTTTTCCGAAAGATTTTAATGCCTTTTTCAAACGGCTATTAATAAAATCCGGTAATACATCTTTTAACTGAACAGATTGTATACCCGGAATGTAAGAGCATTTTGGAAGTGTGGATGAATATTTATTTTCGGTAAAATCAACCAACCTTTGAGCAGGAGCAACAAAACTTCCACCCCCGGCAGTAAAAGCTTTTTGCTCAATTCGTTTTTGAAATTCCATCATAAGCAACGGTGAATCTTTATTACTTGTTAACCCGATAACTTTCGGGTGCAAATTGTCAGTGGTTTTTAGCGCATCTTCAATTTCTACCTGCACCACCATGCCGCTATTTGCATAAGGATTATTTCTTTTGGAAGGACTCCATCCGTTTACTACCAATTCTCCATCTTTAGTAGCAGCCGGGGCAATAATTCCACCAGGACACATACAAAATGAAAATACACCGCGGTTGTCAATTTGTTCCACAAGGCTGTAAGAAGCAGGGGGCAAATTCATTTCATCAATACCTGTCGAAGAGCTACCCGCTCTTCCATATTGAATTGTATTTATTAATTCCTGCGGATGTTCTATTCTTACTCCTAAGGCAAAAGGTTTGGCAATGAGTAAAATATTTTTTTGATTCAATAATAAAAAAATATCACGTGCGGAGTGTCCGGTTGCCAGGATAAATGAGCCGGCATTATATAAATTTCCATCTTCAGTTTTTACTGCTTTTAATACATCCTTTTCAATTATAAAATCAATAACTTTTTTATTGAAATGAAATTCTCCGCCGCAATCTATAATTCGTTTACGCATGTCCGTTATAATATGCGGCAATTTATTCGTACCTATATGAGGATGAGCTTCGTATAATATATTTTCATCTGCTCCAAAGTGAACAAATAAATTTAATATCCTGTCAATATTTCCCCGCTTGGTACTTCTTGTATATAATTTTCCATCGCTATAAGTTCCTGCGCCTCCTTCGCCAAAACAATAATTACTTTCGGGATTAATAATTCCTTTTTTATTTAATAAAGCAAGATCCCTTCTTCTCTCTTTTACATCTTTTCCCCTCTCAATTATTACGGGTTTAATTCCAAGTTCAATTAATTGTAAAGAAGCAAACAATCCCGCCGGACCTCCTCCAATAATTACAATTTTTTTTGTTGATGAGCTTACATCTTTAAAATTAAATTCAGGAATGGTTCTTTGAAGAAATGGTTCTTTAATAAAAGCATTTACAGTCATGTTTATCCAAACTGTTTTGCCCCTTGCATCAATAGATTTTTTTAAGATGGTATAACCGGTAATATCTTTAATCTTTACTCCTGAATTTGATGCAATATTTTGTAGTATGGCCTGAGAATCTGTAGCCTCATGCGGAAGTAATTTTAATGATATTTTTTGTTGCATAAAAAGATCAGGTGTTTATCCTGAAAACTTTACAATACGTATGAACAGTGAGTTCTGTTATATTATTTAAAACGGAAGATCATCAATGGCGTCCTGTGAAGAAGAAATAAAAGTATCCAAAGGTTCAAGATGATCATCATCAGATGAAGCTTCTTTACCTGCCTGTAGAATTTGCTCTATTCTCCATGCATCAAGATTACTGAAACTTATTGCTAATTTGTTCATTTTGAGTGTTTG
>CBIGQT010000712.1:0-2008 GCA_966191655.1 uncultured Ginsengibacter sp. | reverse complement strand
ATCATTCCAATCATTTCTTTGATTATAGTCCTGGCTCCAACTGCCAGAACCCATAGAGCGGTTACGATCATAATTCCAATCATCATTGTTAGAGTCATAACCCCGATACCCGGTATTTCCCCTCCGATAACCTGAGTCTCCGGTGTTCCATTCGTCTGAACTGTAAGCACCCCTGTTTCCGTAGTTATAGTCCTGGTCTTCCATTGATGATCCGTACGATCTTCTGCCTGGCTGGTTGTTTCTGTATGATTGATTGCCATAATTGCCCCTGCTGCGATAATCTGCATCATACTCTCTATAATCGTTTTCGTTTTCGAAAGACGAAGAACGGTAAGCGCCCCGGCCCTGCTGATTATTGTCATAATCCTGGCCGCGAAGTTTTCCGTAATCTCCGGAATCTCGCCCGCCGCGCCATTCGCCACGTGACTCATAACTATCATTATTATTATTAAAATTGTTCCCTCGGTTATTCCCGTAAGAACCATAATTGCGATCGCGATAATCATTATCACGATACTGATTTCTGCCTTGATTTCGATTGTTGTTTTTCATGGTAAAATTTTTTTATTATTAAGCAAATCGCTGTTCTGGTATAGAACAAATTTTATGCCTTCTCTATTGAATTGAGCGTTACGTTCAGGTTTGTGGAATGTACTCCACGCCTAAATAAAAAAGGAAAAATAAAACGGTTATCGTTCCATAAATTACCATAAATAATGTCCGGATTTATGGCATATTTTTTATGCGTTTTCTGTGCTGTTAGTTCTGATAATTATAATCACACGCTAAACGCTTTCAATGAAGACTCTTAAAAAAATACCCCCTTCGTATATAAAAAAAGCCGAAAAGCGGGTAGCAAAAAGTGCTTTGAAAAAAGACATTTCCACTTCTTATAACAAGTTTAAAGAATTTGAAGGCAAACAATATACAGGCATGAAGGTGGGGCGAAGCCATAAATGGTATTACGATAAAGGCGAATGGAAAGAAACAAAGATAACTCCTGATTTATGGCGCATTTTTTATTCAGTAACCAAAAGACGGGCGGGTAAGGCGCCTCCCGGCTCAGGGGTACCAGTTGGCACCGGTTATAATTGGTATATAATGGCCCATCAGCATGTTCAAAAATTAAATGCAAACGATTATAGTACCACCCTGATGGGATTAAAATATAAGATAGCACATAAAAGAGCGCATAAAGATGAATGGAATGCAACCACACCGACACAACGAACTCATTTAATAAAATTTTTGAAAGAGATGTTACACCAGTTAGAAAACGAAGTTGTCCCGATAGAAATAGAATATAATAACATAAAGTACAAAGGTGAAGGAATACCGATACCGGAAGCATGTCATGAAGGAATTTGTTTTCAAATGGACAATACTCTTAATGGTGAAAATCTTGGCATTATACGCTCGGGTAAAACGGGATGGAAAATGGATAATACAAAAGACCAGAAGTTTGTGGATGCAATTGGAGAGGAGATTATGCATTATTATGAATAAGCAACATTACTGCTTCGGCCGTACTATACCGTTAGACATGATTCCGATGATAGTCATTTTAAGTAAAAATATCAATCCAATATTATCTATTTTACAAAAGCAGTAATAAATTTTTCCATTTAAACGCCGGTTTCAAAAAAATATCAGGGCACCAGTGTTCAAATGATTGTTACCTTTAATAATCTTGTATGTAAAACCATAACTTATTTAATGGGCACAAAAGTCATCCTCTTTTCAAAAAGAAAAAAAACTGCATTATCGAGATTAATGATTGCTACTTTAATTGAAGCTTATGCAAAACAAAATCAGAAAATACCCTACGGCCCTGCCGATATAAAAAAGGGATCTTTCGGAGCTTTAATTAAAAAGGACCTTATTACCTACCGGGAAACAACCATAAAAAATCACACCCAATCTTCATGGCAGGTAACGTCAAAAGGAATCGATATTTTAAAGTCGTTGGGTGTTGATATAGATTCCTGAAATGATACCAGCTACGATG
>CBIGQT010000711.1:0-2013 GCA_966191655.1 uncultured Ginsengibacter sp. | reverse complement strand
GTGGCTTTTTCATTTTCACATAATTTGAAAACAAAGAAATTCCTCCCAAAAAAGGAATTCTTTAATTGATATACAAAAAATGAAAGCTTACAAAACATTATCACAGGCAATAAATGATTTAACATATCGCGGTTATACTTTCAATTTCAATATCAAAAATGATTGTATTGAATGTGTTGAAAACAGCATCAATCTCAACCTGATGAATTTGAAAGTGATGAAGTACATCGCTTCCATGAAATGTCTGATGTAGGTGATGAAAATATTTTATATGCTGTATCATCAGATAAGTTTAATCTGAGGGACTTTTGGTAAATGCTTTTGAGGTCCATGCAGATACAGCTTCGGCAGAACTGATTTCGAAACTGGATAAGTAAATTATTTAAGTTGAACTTATACACCATATAAATCAATAGAAATATTTAAAGGCTCCTGACATGAAAAACATATTGCATAATTTACATCTCCCATTTATCATAATTTGGCTGCTAACAATTATTCTCCTTTTTACCTGCAGTTTTTTAGTTGTCAATAATGTTATTGATGGGGCCTGGTTAATCATACCTTTACTTCTGCTTATATTAGTTGCATTCGATACTTTTCAAAAGAAACGTGCAATACTTAGAAACTACCCACTGGTAGGAAGGTTACGTTATTTATTAGAATCTTTTCGTCCCGAACTCAGGCAATATTTTTTTGAAAACGAATTAGACGGGAAACCCTTCAACAGACGACAGCGGTCTATTGTTTATCAGAGGGCAAAGAACGAGAAACAGACTATTTCATTCGGTATGCAGGATGACCCCAACCGGGTTGGTTACGAATGGGCGGCTCATACAGTTTATCCAAAAAAAGCGGACCCAGCCTCTTTCAGGGTTTTAATCGGCAACCTTCAATGTAGGCATCCCTATAATGCAAGCATCTTGAACATCGGAGCCATGAGTTTTGGTGCCTTGAGTAAAACTGCTATTTCTTCCTTAAACAAAGGTGCAGCCAAGGGTGGCTTTGCACATAATACAGGCGAAGGAGGGATAAGCGAATACCATTTGCATGGTGCGGATATTATCTTTCAAATTGGGACAGGATACTTTGGTGCCCGGAATGATGATGGCAGTTTTTCTGAAACGCTTTTTGCAGGCAAGGCGTCATTACCACAAGTAAAGATGATTGAACTGAAATTATCACAGGGAGCGAAACCTGGTCACGGTGGCTTGTTGCCTGCAAAAAAAAATACGCCGGAAATTGCTAAAATCAGGCACGTTGAGCCTTATAAAACGGTCCATTCTCCATCAGGACATACCGCTTTCGGAAATGCAACAGAATTAGCTCATTTCCTTGGGAAACTTCGGGAATTGTCAGGCGGGAAACCCATAGGTTTTAAAATCTGTATAGGCAGAAAAGAAGAATTTACTGACATCATCCAGGCAATTTCCGAAACCGGTATTATTCCTGATTTTATCTCCATTGACGGAGCAGAAGGAGGAACTGGAGCAGCTCCATTGGAATTTATTGACTATATGGGAATGGCACTTACTGATGCACTCGTTTTCGCAAATAATACGCTTAAAGAATTTGATTTAAAAAAACATATTAAAATTATTGTATCCGGCAAAATTATTACAGCGTTTGATATTTCAAAAGTATTCGCATTGGGCGCTGATGCCTGCTACAGCTCAAGAGGGATGATGTTTGCGCTTGGCTGCATCCAGGCTTTGATATGCGACACCGATAGATGCCCAGTTGGTATTACCACACAGGACAAATCGCTTTACAAGGGTATTGACATTACCGATAAAAGTGAGCGTGTTGCCAACTATCACAAAAATACCATGAAAGCGCTTGCGAGTTTCATAGGTGCTTGCGGTTATCAAAAACCGGACGAACTAACCCCGGACATATTCTTTAAACGCACAGAACAAAATTTAAATCAAAGTTTTGCAGAACTCTATTTCACGCAAAACAAAAGAAAATAAAGAATCTAATTAATTAAGAATTAAAACAAATATCAATTTA
>CBIGQT010000710.1:0-2021 GCA_966191655.1 uncultured Ginsengibacter sp. | reverse complement strand
AGAACAGTAATTATTCTTTTTTAGTTGGGTATCCCTTAGCAATCCAATCTGTTTTAATATTATTTGGTAAATCGAGGAGGTGGTAATTAGTAAATTGCATACTTTGCAATAAAGCAATTGCCGGGCGTACATTGGGACAATGTTCAAAAGGGCAACAGCCGCAGTATATTAAAATATTTGTTGATTTGGAAAGCTTGCTTATTTGTTCCTGAAATTTAGCAAGGTTCTTTTCATCTTTTACCATTCCAATATCAATGGAATTGGGAATAACTGCGTCGGGACCCACACTAAACATTACAGGCACATCCTTAGTTTCTTTAAGAATTGTTGCTAAAACAGAAGGCTCTGTAAGTTGCTTACTGGTCCAGTTTTCGGGGGTTTGTGTAGAAGCATTTTTACAGGAAACCATTACCAATAATAAGATGCAATATTTAATAACGTAATATTTTTTCATAAAAAATTATTAACCAAATCTAGTTAATATAAACAACTCATTTTCTTAAAATCTATTTTAATTTTTATTTTTTTATAAAAGGATTTGTAAAAAATCATCATCAATTTTATTGAATTCATCTTTATGCTCTATTAAAGTGCCATGTCCCGGGTTGGGAACTATCCATAAAGAACCTGCAGGAATATTTTGATAAATTAAATCTTTACGATTTAGATTTCAAAAGTTTTATTCCAAAAAATTCATAGAATTAATTTTCAGTATTTTTGAAACTAATCATAATATTAAAATGGCTACAAAAATTATAGTAAAAAGCAATGGTTCATTAAGAGTAGAAGGCGATTTTGAAATAGTAGATGTGGAGGGAAATGTTTATGGACTTGGAGGAAGAGAATTTGTTTCAATTTGTCGTTGCGGACTTTCGCAAACCAAACCGTTTTGCGATGGATCTCATAAAGGCCATTTTGAACATGAAGCCAAAGCCTTCAACTTGCCTCCTAAAAAAATTATCAGTTAGCTACTACTGTATCCAGGATTATTTTGGAATTTTCTTTGTCATGTTTTGCTTTGTTTTTAAAATATCCACGCAATAAAAAATTATGCTGAGCGGCTTCAAGATCTTCATCTAATTTTTTACTGGCAGATTGCAAATTTTGTAAGGTAATTTTTATTTGATCGGCAGATTGTTCATCTTTCAATAACATTCCTGCAGGCGAATTTTTATTGTTTAATCCAGAATTAATAATGTCTCCGGTAGTTTTAAAATTAGCAATAACACCCTGTGCTGAATCGGCCAGCTTTTGAAGCTGGGAAACGGTAGCTCTTAATTTGCTGAATATAACGGTGTCGGTTACAAGATCATTTGCGAGAGAGCCCTTATTGTTAAGCTTAGCAGTATAATCTGATACGTTTACAGAAAGCTTTTCCAGGTTTTCAGTTGCACGCTTTAAAATATTTGTTGTTGCATTTAACTGGTTAATCATTGTTTCATCAGTTAATAATTTTCCCAGGGAACCTTTACCCTCGGCGATACGGCTGGCGATCAGTTTAAAATCGTTGGTTATTGCTAAAATATTATCGTTGTTTTTTGAGAGAGTGCTCATCATAGCATCGGTACTTAATAACGCATCACTACTAACAACATCGCCCGCTTCAATTTTTGCGCCGGCGGGAGTACCTCCATATATTTCAATTATTTTATTACCAATTAAGCCATCTGAACTTAATTTTGCCTTTACATCTTTGGGAATAAATTTTACGGATACTTCTTCAATACTCATTTCTACTTCTACCTGGCCGTTTTCCCGAAGATTTACATTTCTTATCGTGCCTACTTTTACTCCGGAATACCAAACATTGTTTCCTTTTTGCAGTCCGTTTACATTACCAAAAAAAGTCTTTACAATAATTGATTTTTCAAAAGTTTTATGTTGGGAGCCAAGTGTGAGTATGGTTATAATAAAAATAGCCAGACCAAGGAAAACGAATATTCCTACTATAATTGCTCTTGTACTGCCGGTAGATTTCATCTGAATATTTTTATTTTTTTAGCAAATGAATTTATTATATC
>CBIGQT010000709.1:0-2022 GCA_966191655.1 uncultured Ginsengibacter sp. | reverse complement strand
TACGGCCATAAGATTCTTACCGGCAGAAGGGATAATTTTAAAACAAACCGGAAATATAAAGGACTTAGTGGTTTTCCAAAAAGAACTGAAAGTGAATATGATACATTTGGAGTTGGCCACTCATCAACATCTATTTCTGCGGCACTCGGTATGGCAATGGCGTCTCATTATAAAGGAGAAAAGGACAGGCAGCATGTGGCAATAATTGGAGACGGTGCTATGACAGCCGGAATGGCCTTTGAAGCATTGAATCATGCAGGAATTGAAAAGAGTAATGTCCTTATTATATTGAATGATAACTGCATGAGTATTGACCCGAACGTGGGTGCGTTAAAAGAATATCTTACCGATATAACAACTTCCCATTCTTACAATAAGCTTCGCGATGATTTCTGGAAAGCCTTAGGTAAGCTGCCTGCAAAAAAATTATCGAGGAAAATTGTTTCCAAAATGGAAGCAGGATTAAAAGGGATAATAAGCAATAGCAGTAACCTTTTTGAAGCATTGAATCTACGATATTTTGGGCCAATTGATGGCCATAATATTACAAAACTTGTTGATACACTTAAAGACCTGAAAGATATTCCCGGGCCAAAACTTTTGCATATTAAAACTGTAAAAGGAAAGGGATATGAACTGGCTGAAAAAGACCAAACCAAATGGCATGCACCGGGTTTATTTGATAAAATAACCGGCGAGATTTATAAGAAAAAATTTGATCTTCCCCAGCCTCCAAAATACCAGGATGTATTTGGCCATACCATAATTGAGCTCGCAGAAAAGAATGAGAAGATTATGGGTGTTACTCCTGCAATGCCAAGTGGAAGCTCATTAAAATTTATGATGGAAAAAATGCCTGACCGTGCTTTTGATGTAGGCATTTGTGAGCAGCATGCAGTTACTTTAAGCGCTGGGTTGGCCACGCAGGGCATGAAAGTTTTTTGCAATATTTATTCTTCGTTTATGCAGCGTGCCTACGACCAGGTTGTGCATGATGTAGCTATTCAAAATTTGCCGGTTGTATTTTGTTTAGACCGGGCAGGGCTTGTAGGTGAAGACGGCCCGACACATCATGGGGCTTACGATATTGCTTATATGCGTTGCATACCAAACATGATTGTAAGTGCGCCAATGAATGAAAGTGAATTGCGTAATCTCATGTACACCTCACAGTTAGAGAAAACAAAAAATCCTTTTGTAATTCGTTATCCCAGGGGTGAAGCGGTAAAAGCAGAATGGCAAACAGAAATGCAGGAAATAAAGATTGGTACCGGGAGAAAATTAAAAGATGGAGAAGAGATAGCTATTTTATCTTTTGGACATCCCGGAAATTTTGTAGCGGCAGCCATAAGAGATGTAAAGCGCGATGGGATTAATCCGGCGCATTACGATATGCGTTTTGCAAAACAGTTGGATGAAAAAATGCTTCATGAAATTTTTAAGAAGTATTCAAAAATAATTACCGTTGAAGATGGAACAGTGAAGGGAGGATTTGGTTCTGCAGTTTTAGAGTTTATGGCAGAAAATAATTATTCAGCTGATGTAAAAATTTTAGGAATACCTGATGCAATAATTGAACATGGTACGCCTAAAGAGTTATATAACGAGGTGGGGATAGCCGCAAATAATATTGCGGATGCAATAAGAGATATGGCTAAAATCGAAGTGAATAAACTGATTGCAGACCAGGATTAACTCCTGTATCATCCAACAATTTTTACAGAAGCGGTTGCAGAAGGCTTTATCTCATGTTTTTCCTGGAGCTTTCTTATAGCTATATTTAATTCTTCTTTTAATTCATTCAGATCATCCAGCTTCATGGGAAACTTTGTAAAATAAATAACCATAATAACCGCGCTATCATTATTAATTTCCTGAAGGTAAACAGAGTAAGATTGAATAGTTTCTTTTTTAGACGCAAGTATTTCTTTATTGCCGAAAATAACTTTTTCGAGATCTTCAGAAGAGGTATGTGGCGATAAAAATGTTTTTATTTCATTTCTTATAAGATCCCGCATACTC
>CBIGQT010000708.1:0-2028 GCA_966191655.1 uncultured Ginsengibacter sp. | reverse complement strand
CCACCCGATGCACTTAAACTCTTTATTTAAAATTATTGCAATCCTTATTCTTATTTGCTATATGTCTACAGAACGGGCACCATTCTCTTCCTTCCTCAATCTCTCCTCTACCATCCTATATATTTTATCTGTGTTATTCATTTTTTGAAAATTACTGCTGATATTCTTTCACTGCATCTACAAAAGCCTTTGCATTTTCAACAGGAACATTGGGTGTTATACCATGTCCCAAATTGGCAATATAATTTTGAATGCCAAACTCATCAATCATTTTTTTTACTGCTTTTTTAATTTCAGGAACAGGCATTAATAATTTAGCCGGATCAAAATTTCCCTGCAACGTGATGCTGTTATTGGTTAATTCTCTTGCCGTCTTTGGAGAAATGCACCAATCTATTCCGAGGCCTGAAGCGCTGCTTTCACTTAAATCTTTTAATGCATACCAGCTTCCTTTCGGAAATAAAATTACGGGGGCATCTTCTTTTACTGCATCAGCAATTTGTAATAAATATGGCTGTGCAAAAAATTTAAAATCTTCAGGACTTAAGCATCCGCTCCAGCTATCGAAAACCTGCAGCACATCAGCGCCAGCCTTAGCTTGCGCTTTTAAATATACAATGGTTGTATCGGTAATTTTTTGCAGTAACTGGTGCGCAAGATTAGATTCTGTATAACAAAATTGTTTGGCTTTATCCCAGGTTTTACTGCCTTTGCCCTCAATCATATAACATAAAATTGTCCATGGAGCGCCGGCAAAACCAATTAAAGGTACGCTGCCATTTAATTCCTTTTTAGTAAGCGATAAAGCTTTGAGAACATAGCTTAAATTTTCTTCAACATTATCTGTAACTAATGCGTCAATATCTTTTTGAGATTGAATAACATTGGGCAATGACGGCCCTCTACCTTCTTCCATTAAAACCTGAACGCCCATTGCCTGTGGGATAACAAGGATATCAGAAAAAATAATTGCTGCGTCTACGCCTACCTGTTGTATTGGCTGCAAAGTAATTTCTGTTGCAAGCTCGGGTGTTTGTATTCTTGTAAAGAAGTCATACTTATCACGAAGCTTTATATAGTCAGGTAAATATCTTCCTGCCTGGCGCATCATCCAAACTGGCGGCCGCTCTACCTTTTCCTTTCTTAAAGCCCGTAATAACAGGTCGTTTTTTAATTGTTGCATTTAGAAAATATTGCTTTTGCTGAAATGATTAATTACCAGATTTATTAAATTTCCTTTGCCAGGAATTTCAGCAATAATAACAGGTTGTTGTGTAAATGGTTTTAGTTCATTGGCAGTTGTAGCGCCAATTGCAAATAAATTGGTAGAATCGGTTATTGTATTTTTTGAAAAAAAACTTTTAACAGCACTTGGGCTAAAAAATAAAATGCCGTCGTATTTTTTAGTCAGAGCTATAGATGTTTCTACCGTTTTGTAAATAATAATTTCATCAACACTAATTCCATTTTTTTTAAGATTGTTTGGTAATTCATCTCTTCTGATATCGCTGCAGAAAAAAATCACATTTTTTATTGAGGCTTCTTTAAGAATTTTTTCCGAAAGTTCATGAGCATTGTTCGCAAAATCTTTAATGCTGTTTTCTCCAAAAAATTTCTCTGCTGAACTTTTTGTTGTATTTCCTATGCAAAATATTTTCCATTGAGGATTGTTTGTTACAAATTTTGAAATGGCATTTACTGCATTCATACTTGTAAAAACAACATTTATATTTTTATCACATAATCCTTTTATTTTTTTTTCAATTTCAGCATCAATTATTTCTTCTATTTTTATAAAAGATATTTCATCGATAACGATATCATTATTCGCTGCTTCATTAATAAGCTCTTTACTAACAGGACTTGTACTTAATATGTGAATTTTACTTTTCTGCATTCTTTAACCTGTAAATTAGTTGTTGCGCTTCTTCATTTTGAATTATTTCTTCACCCTCCACCTTTCCCAACTCACTACTAAGGTGAAGGGGTAATTGCTTTTTTATTTCAATTTTTTTTCTGCCATCAGGT
>CBIGQT010000707.1:0-2038 GCA_966191655.1 uncultured Ginsengibacter sp. | reverse complement strand
TAATTACTTTTTTTTCTCCTTCAGGTTATGAAATAGCGAAGAATGACAAAGATTTCAGGCATGTTTATTATATGCCCATGGATTCTCCTTCAAACGCAAAAGAGTTACTCGATATTCTTATACCCGACTTAGTGCTGTGGGTAAAATACGAATACTGGTATTATTATTTAAAGGAAATAAAAAGAAGAAATATCCCCCTGCTGCTAATTTCAGGAGTTTATCAAAACACCCAGGTTTTTTTTAAATGGTATGGCAGTTTTTATAGAAAAATGCTGGAATGCTTTAGTCATTTTTTTCTACAGAATATACCTTCAAAAGAACAACTGCAAAAATTGATCGTTAAAGAAAAAATTGATGTATCAGGAGATACCAGGTGCGACCGTGTAATTAACATTGCGGAAAACTTTGCAGAGGTTGATGGCATTGCAAATTTCTGTGAAAATAAAAAAGTAATTGTTGCAGGAAGCACGTGGGAAGATGATGAAGCAGAGTGGACTCATTTTGTAAAAACGCATCCCGAAATAAAATTCATAATTGCACCGCATCAGATTGACGAAGAAAATCTTGCAGATGTGAAGAAAGAATTCCCTGGTTCCCTATTTTATTCAGAATGGATAGAAGCCCCGCCACCACAGAAGTTTGCAGAAATGATACATTGTATTATTATTGATAACATTGGCATGCTTTCAAGGCTGTATAAATATGCAACCATAACTTATGTCGGAGGCGGGTTTGGATATAACGGCCTTCACAATATTCTTGAAGCCGCGGTATATGGTAAGCCTGTAATTTTTGGACCTGAATACGAAAAGAATTTTGAAGCTGCAGAATTGATTGATTGTTCCGGAGCTATTAGTATTGGAAATCCACTGGAACTTGAAAAGGTTGTTAACAGCCTGCTGAATAATGAAGACGAAACAAAGACCAGGGGAATAGCAGCAAAAAATTATGTTTACGACAATGCCGGCGCTTCACAAAAAATTATGGAGTATATTCAAAAGAACCGCCTTCTTATTAATTGATCAAACTGCTTAACTACGGGGTGATTATCGTGCCAGCCTATCTTAACCTTTAATTCTCTTTTTATCCAAAATTCTGCTTCGGCATATATTGAAAAATTCTGAATGGTTTTAATGCTTCGTTCGTACATAGCTTCATCACCGCGAAAAAGTTCGTTTATAAAAAGAAACCGGTCATTTATTCCTATTGCTTTTTTGAGATCCTTTATAGGTGCATCTTTTAGTTTTTCAGAAAGCTCAATTTTTATTTCTTTCAACCTGTCGTTTAGCGACTCAGCATATTCAAAAGGAATATCATTTTTTGAAGAACCCTGGTTTTCCAACGGAGTTTGATGTGCAAGGGTTGGAATATCTTCAATAGGATCGTACACATATTGCGGTTTTGCATGAGTGCTCATCGAATTAACTGATTCCGCATTTCGTTTTATTTGTTCAAGCTCTTCTTCAATCGCTTTTTCGTCTACCTGCAATACTTCAATGATCTTTTCTTCTGAAACATCCGGCTGTACGTTATCGGCCATTATTACCTGTTGAAATGTGTTAAATGAAAGTGGCATTATAACCGATACGCTATCCTGCTTTATTTCATTTTTTGTTGTTGACTGGCTTTGTAATTCAGCCTGCAACATTTGCACGGTATGCAACAGCATAGCCGAAGATGCATTTTCATCTAATTGTTTTTGTAATTTTCTTATGAGTGTTGACACTCTTTCCATGCAGACAGTATAAGCTTATTTCTAATTTTGCAGAATATTAAATGTTTGTTTTTGAATTAACGCAAATTCATTTTAACCTTGCAATCAGGGCTAAGTTACAAATTGAATTTAAAATGAAATACAAAAAATGTTTATGGCATTCGGCAAGTTGATAAAAAACGGACAGCTGCAGCAGAACGATTTTCTTTGGATGGAAGTGGCCTCCTGCAGTGTGGAAAAATAAATACCATTAGACCTCGACCTAAGACCTAGACATTCAATGCTTTGGCCTTTTGTGCCGATCTATTGAAAGTGAAATCTTCT
>CBIGQT010000706.1:0-2040 GCA_966191655.1 uncultured Ginsengibacter sp. | reverse complement strand
AAAAATACCGGGTTCTGATAAAGCAAAGTTGGAAGGAGAAGGGGTTGAAGATGCTTCGGCAGATTATGATGAACATGGACGTCCCGCAATTAAAATGCAGATGACGCCAACGGGTACACGCACCTGGGCAAAAATGACATCAGATAATGTAAACAAACCAATCGCAATTGTGCTGGATGATGTGGTGTATAGCGCGCCAAATGTTATCGGCCCTATTGAAGGTGGCAACTCTGAAATCAGCGGAAATTTTAGTGTGCAGGAAGCACAGGATCTTGCTAATATTTTAAAAATTGGTAAAATAGATGCGCCTGCAAAAATTGTTCAGGAGCAAATAGTTGGGCCAACACTTGGTAAAGAAGCAGTACAGGGTGGTGCAAAAGCATTCGCGATTTCTTTCCTTGTGATTTTTATATTAATGTTGGTTTATTACAATACTGCAGGATGGGTTGCCAACATTGCCTTAATATTGAACTTGTTATTTACAATAGGGGTGTTGAGCGCATTAGGCGCTTCACTTACTGCCGCAGGTATTGCAGGCCTCGTTCTAACCATCGGTATGGCGGTGGATACTAACGTAATTATTTTTGAAAGAATAAAAGAAGAACTCACTCGAGGTAAAAATTATCAACAGGCGGTTAATGATGGTTACAGGCGATCGCTTGCCCCCGTAATTGACGCACACGTTACAACATTTTTAACTGCTGCTATTCTTTTCTATTTTGGTTTAGGCCCGGTAAGAGGTTTTGCAACTACACAGATGTTAGGTATTTCCCTCTCTTTGTTTTGCGGAATATTATTATCAAGATTGGTTACTGATGTATGGACAAACAGGCAAAGACATTTTCAATATTTTACAGGTATTTCAAAAAGAATTTTTAAACACGCCAGCTTTAAGTTTATTGAATACAGGAAGTATGCCTATATGCTTTCAGTTGTCGTTTTAATTCTTGGTGTAGGATCTTTTTTTAATGGATTTAAACAGGGAGTTGAATTTAAAGGAGGAAGAAGCTATACTGTTGAATTTCCGCAAGATGTAAAAAATGATGATGTTCGTAACAGTCTTCGTGATGCATTTGAAGGAGACTATCCAGAAATAAAAACTGTTGGAGATAACAGGCATTTAAATATCACTACTTCTTATAAAATTGGAGAAGAGAATGCAGATAGTGCTGTGCTTACCCGTTTATACCAGGGACTAAAGTCAAAATTACCTCCGACGCTTACTTACCAACAGTTTGCAAAAAATAATATTCAAAGTTCGCAGGTAGTACAGCCTGTAATATCAAAAGATTTAAGAAACGGCGCTATTAAGGCTACCTTGTTTGCATTGATTGCAATTATCCTGTACATCTTTATTCGTTTCCGCGATTGGAGATATTCTATGGGAACTATTATAGCATTATTACATGACGTATTTGTTGCCTTGGCAGTTTTTTCATTTTTCAAAAACATTGTTCCTTTTCCTTTAGAAATTGATCAGCACTTTATTGCAGCCATACTAACGGTAATCGGTTTCTCGATGAATGATACTGTTATTGTATTTGACAGGATCAGGGAATATAGCCGCAATATGAAAGGTGCGGACAAACCAACCATCATTAATCGTGCAGTTAATGACACATTAAGCCGTACGATTATGACTTCTGCAACGGTATTTCTTACGTTACTTATCCTCTTTATTTTTGGCGGAGAAGTTACCAGGGGATTTGCGTTCGCAATGTTGATTGGTGTTATCACAGGAACCTACTCTTCTATATTTGTAGCTGCTCCTATACTGGTTGATTTTGCAAAAGACAGGCCATTAGGTGAAGCTGATCATGCAACAGAAAAATTGAAGAAAGCTACTGCAGCAAAATTGGCAAAAGCAAAATAGCTTTAAATAAGATTCTATAAAGCCTGTTAGTTTGAATGCTAACAGGCTTTTTATTTTTTAAGAATTTTATCAATATTCCAAATTAAAAGAAGAATAAATTCAGTGATAATCCTTTTAAAACGGATAACCAATTGCTAAATTAAAAACCAGGTTTCTTTTTCTCCATT
>CBIGQT010000705.1:0-2041 GCA_966191655.1 uncultured Ginsengibacter sp. | reverse complement strand
GATGTTGCCATTTTATTGGTTTCGATTATCTCCTGGGTTTCTTTGGAATAAACAAAGTAGGCTTCTGATGAGGATTGAAATACCGACTCAAGGAAATTATTCTTTTTTATTAAACCGGGGTTTGTGTTAAGAACAAAAAACCTTCGCCACTTTGAAAGCTGCTCATTTTTCATATTTATTTTCCAGTGTTTAGAGGAGATGATTTGAGGCCATCTGTTAGATAACGCACAATCCGGTATTTTATTTAATGGAGACCGCCAACTCAGGCTTTCATTAACCTAATTATAAAATTACATGGCCATAAAAAAATAATACCGTATAATTTACGTTACTTATTATAGTTAATTATTCCTTATGGCAAACCACTCTCTCATATTCGACCAAAGATTGGATACCGAATTCTTAGAAAGTTTATATGAGGATGATGTAGAACATGCAACAACAGTCTTCAGCGAGTTTTTGCAAATGGCACCTGTGATGATGAAAGAAATAGATGACAGTTACCAGTTGGGTGTTGTGGAAAATTTCAGGCAAAAGGTTCACAAGTTGAAGCCGGTGTTTAGCTTTGTTGGGTTGACGCACCTCACAGAGAAAGCCGAAATACTGGAGAAAAAATGCAAAGAAGTATCTCAAATATATGATATCAGCTTTTTGTATAAAGAATTAAAACATCATTACGCAAAGGATTTTCCAATTATTGAAAATGAAACAAAACGGTTACAGGAACAAATAAATTAATGTTATGAAATTGAAATGTATTATAGTAGATGATGAGCCGTTGGCAAGAAGTTTTTTGGAAAGGTATTGCCAAAAACAGGGCAACCTGGAGGTGGTAGGATCGTTCCCGGATTCTGAAGGAGCTCTTACTTATCTTTCTTCCAATGAAATTGATGTACTTTTTCTTGATGTGGAAATGCCCGGCGCCACCGGTTTCGATTTATTGGACAAACTTCTATATATGCCTAAGGTAATACTGACTACCTCCAAAACCGATTATGCATTTAATGCTTTTCAATATAATGTAGCTGATTATTTAAAAAAACCGATTTCCTATAACCGCTTCCAGGAAAGCATTACTAAAATAACTGACTCACTTAACAATACCACGGTAGAAACGAATAAAGATGATATTTTTATTAATGAAGATGGAAAGTTTATACGGCTCAGTTACCAGGATATTTTATACATAGAAAGTATGGGGGATTATGTGAAATATTTTACAATGGCCAAGCACTATCTTACGCACAGCACACTTAAAGCCGTTGAAGAAAAGATGAATCCGAACCAATTTATGAAAGTTCATCGCTCTTACATCGTAAACATGAGTAAGATAAAAGATATCCAGGATAATTCAATTGTAATTGACAGCAAGGTGATACCGATTAGTAAATCCTTGAAATCTGACGTAATGATTAGGATAAGAGCGGTGTAGGCTGGTGTAGGGATGGCTTTTTTGCTCTGCCGAAAAAATGTGACTATTCATCGAAAAGAATATACCATTCAACTAAAATAAGAAGCAACATTTTAAAAATCGTCGCATCTTTGTTTCAGAAAGCGGGACGAAACGCTTCAACATCCAAAAATCCTGAGAAAACAAAAAAGAATTACCAATCCGAAAATCCTAAAAAAAATCAAAAAACCCAATTATCCAACGAAAGACAGAACTCAAAAACAAAAACCCGTTTTATCCGAAGACCCAAAAGAAAACTTTAAAAAATCCATTGTCTTTAAAAAAACCCTTTCCAATTCCATCCGAAGAACCAATCACACATTTGAAATGTGTAAGCTTAATGAATCTTGAATCACAATCGCAACTGTAAAAATCAAAGCGATTAAAATTTTTAAAATGTCCCAATTACCCGGGACATTTTTGTTTTACTTTATAGAGACCATAACCTTTGCCACAGCCTGTTAAATAAGTGCCTTAAATAGACATTACTGGTTTTAATCTGCTCAGGTACAGACTCGTTGCGGCCATCTTGTGACCCGGCACCAAAACGGGAAAACGGCTAAATTGAACCTTTCACAAAAAAAAAAAACC
>CBIGQT010000704.1:0-2049 GCA_966191655.1 uncultured Ginsengibacter sp. | reverse complement strand
TTTAAGGTGAAGAAATGTTTAAAGTTTCTGCTTTATTAGGCGGAACCTCATCATCGCAAGCCGTTTGTCACTGTTCATCTCAAATATACCAGGATAAATATTACACTTAGGTATGTCCATAAAAATGAAAATAAAATATGAACTGTAGTTTCAAATCTTTTTCCTTTCCAATGCAAATGGGAATAAACAAAGAACTGAACAAATAATCTTACCAACCAGAATATTCCAAGTCCCAGAGAGATTTTTTTTCCAAGAACAGTATTAACAAGTTCATTGGATGATGTAAGACAAAGCAGCCCGATAAGAAAAACTGTTAAGGCAATAAAGAAAGTATGAACCGTCATCATTTGGCGGTTAATTAAACTTAATGAGCTGAGTTCTTTTTCCCAGTTAAAATACTTTGGAAAAATAATATGAATCATCGCCAAAGCAATTAATACAACTCCGATTATTTTTAAATGAAAATACATTTATTAAAAATTAGGGCAACATTTAAAGACGGACATGAAGGGCGTGAATTTAGTTTCTTCAAAAGATGCAAATCCTGCTTTTTTAAATGCACTTTGCCAGGTTCTTTTTGAAAAAAAATGTGTGAAGCCGACGGAGAAGGCAAGAAAGTTTGGAAAGTCTCTTAGGTGTTCAACCATAATTACCATTCCATTTGGTTTACATAACCTGTGGCATTCTTTTAAGAACTGCACTTTTTCTTCCTGCGACCGTATCTCGTGTACTGCAGATAATAAAAAAATAATGTCTGCGGATTGATTTTCCAAGGGGATTGCATTGGATATTATTTGTTGCGTACCGGGATAAATTTCACTCACTTTTCTTGCTCTTATAATAGCGGGTTCGGTGTGCCTTTCAGCATTATAAAAATCAAATACTTTTAAATCGGATTGTGGAAATATATTTTTAATAATAAAGCTTGTTTCATCAAAGCCTGCATTGATGTTTAAAATCTGGTTTACATTGGAGTTAGGAATATGGCAACTCTTCAACCAGTTGAAATTATAATAACCTGAAAAATCATATACATAAGCTGACACAATCAATGGTATTATAAGCCCGTAAAGAAAAACTAAAACAATTAACCAATACAAAATGTTGGACCAGTCAAACATCAGGTGGCTTGCAATTATTGCCGCCAAAGCAAGCAGGCCAAATACGTAAAAGTGGCGGTTAAAACTCAAAATATTTAATACTCCCTGAAATTTTCGTCTTTTTATTTCCATTGTTCAATTTTACCTTTTTTCCAGTAATAGGGAATATTTTTAATAACGAAGGCATTGGCCAATATTGGATTTTCCAATTGCAGTGAATTTAAAAACGCGAAATCATAAGCAATTATTTTTACCGGCGCAGGTGTCCAGTTTTGTCTCACACCTTCAATAATTAAAACCTCTTTGGCAGATGCGTTATAAGTAAATGTAAAAGGTAATGGCCCTGCAAATCTTCTTGCTTCTTTCCAATCACTAAAGGGAGAATTTTGAGGTAGTGAAACTACTTCGTCTATGGTACTAATTGTTACTGTAAATTTTGAATTTGTTGATGAAATTTCTTTTGAACCTGTTTCTTCTTTTTGAATAATATCGGTAGTTGTGTAATTATAATGGGTGAAGATGTTGCCCATAAATTCCATTTTCTTTTTATTGGTTTCTGATTTAAGTATATATAATCCCCGCAAATTTTTCCCTGCATTGTTTGTATACCGCACAAATACACGATAGCCGATCAAAAAAAAATCGTTCCCCATAAACTTTGGAAAACCTTTTGTCCGCAGTCCTTTTGTTTGCACCATGGCTATTGCTATAAACGCCCATTTGTCGTTAAACGTATCAAAAAATGCTTCAACTGCGAATGGATGATTCTTTAAAAATGAGAGCATACTAAGTTTGTTGATTCAATTTTTTGTTTAGATAAAATTCATTGTAATAAATAATAACAATTAGCACTAATGCGAAAAGCGAATTAAATTTCCCCCATAATAATAAATCCGGCACAAGAAAAAATTCAAGTGTATTCATTATCCCAATAATAATGATTTGCACA
>CBIGQT010000703.1:0-2052 GCA_966191655.1 uncultured Ginsengibacter sp. | reverse complement strand
TGTTTTCAAAAAAAGTAAATAAAACCATTCTGACTGTTCATAGCGAATTGCAAAAACTTAATGCAGGAAAAAGCCTTATGCGTGAAACACTTATTATCATTTCAGTAACTGTATTCGCTTTAGCTTTTTCTTTTTCTGCTTTATTTTTTAGTTCTAAACCAAAAACTTTATCAGGAAAAACAAAAAAGATAAATCCTGTTCCTGCCATAACAAATACAGCGAAAAAACAAACTAAAATTCTTACCCGACAACAAATAAAGTCCATCCTGGAAGATACTTCGGGAATAATTCACGTGGAGGATTTTGCCTCCAATACCAGTGATTCGTTAATCGAATCTTTGGCAAGTACTGTATTAAAAAATAAAACCGTTTCACCAAAAAACAAGAAGCATCTTTTGGTCACTCCTGCAAGTACGCGTTTTATAAAACACAAATACAAGGTTTTGGATACTACTTATTTTCATGATAAGCCCGATAAACAAACTGCACGAAATACCTATCTTGACCCCCATAAAAAAGCGGTATTAACTTCTTTGGGGGATAGCAATGGCTTTATATATATTGTTTACACTAACAAGACAGGCATCACATCCAAGGGCTGGATTAATAAAAAAGACTTAACGGAAGTGCAACAGTAAATTTAAGAGAGTGTAAAAAATTAAAATCCCTTAGCCGGTTCCCACTTCAATCATTATTGCATCATAATGAAAATAAAAACCATAGCCATCCCTTATCTTACCCGGTTCACGCACGCCCGCAATGCCATTGATTTTTAGCTTATGATAAATTTCATCTACTGCTTGTTTATTAATTTGTTTAAAACCAATGTGAAAATCGTCCGGATAATATATATTTTCCTGTTTATTTTTTGGTGCCTGCATTAAAACAAGTTCGAAATCATCAATTCCTTTTAAGACAGCAATAATGTTATCCCCTTTTACGGCGATGCATTTAAAATTGAAATAAGTTTCAAAAAAAAGTACTGCTTTCGCAACATCTGTTACCTGTAGATTAATATGATTTAATTTCATTTTTATTGTTTTTAAATTCCCATTCCCAAACTTCTCCATCTTCAGGATCATCCACAGTTCCAATAAAAATGAAATTATTTTTTCTAAGAATTTTTGTTGAGAAATTTTCTTCGGGAAGAGTTCTTGCAGTAATTTTTATAGATGGATCTGTGCGCAAAGAAAGCGCAACAAGATTTTTACAGATTGTTGATCCTATTCCCTGCTTTCGATATTTTTCAAATGTACCATAACCAATTTCTATTGTATCGTTAACTGGCTTGCCCTTAAAACCTCCAACACCAACCAGTTCTTCGCCGAGTTTAATATAATAACCAATCCATGGCGGATTAAATCCAACTCTTTTATAAAAGTCTATAGTCATATAAATTGATTCCTGGCATAAAGGATTTGAAAGAAATTCTTTGTTTTCTTCCAGTGTTTCTTTTATTGGAATTAATTGCATTTCCAGGATATATTTTTACCCATTCGCATTTAAAATATTAAGCCAGCAAATATTCTTTCAAATCTTCATAGTTTGCATTCATCTTTACACTCTCTTTTTTTAAGAGCAACAAATCATTTACTATTGCTGGCATTGGCACTTTTTTATTAATGATTAGTTCAACCGCATCATAAAACTTCACCGGATGTGCTGTCTCCAAAAAAATTCCTTTCAGTTCAATGTGTTGTTGCAAATATTTTTTCAATGCGCCATAGCCCACAGCTCCATGGGGATCTAATAAATAATGTTCCTTATCAAAAACATCTTTAAGTATTGCTTTTGTTTCTTCATCAGAAAAAGAATAACTGCTCATTACATTTTTGAGCGAATTAAATTCTTTATGAAACAGTTCAAGTATGCGCACAAAGTTGCTTGGATTGCCTACATCCATTGCGTTGGAGATTGTTGCTATGGATTTTTTGGGAACATAATTTCCTGTTTCCAGGTATTCTGTTACTACGTCATTGTTATTGCAGGCCGCTATAAAATGGCTAACGGGCAAGCCTGATCGATGTGCCAATAAACCTGCACAGATATTAC
>CBIGQT010000702.1:0-2060 GCA_966191655.1 uncultured Ginsengibacter sp. | reverse complement strand
TAATTATAATAAACCAAATTGCTTATTGTAAATTCAATTGAAAATAAACATGTAAAAAAGCAAACTAAGTTCTATTATTATGAATTTAAAATATACAACTATTTCATTCGTCTTTTTTAATAATAGCTAAATAAATTGTTTCATGAAGAGTACAGGTAAAAATCCTTCCGGCAAGCACCTTGAAAAAATAAAGCAATCACCAAATTATAAAAAAGATGGATTTGAAAATTTGTCTGAAACTCCTATGATGTTGAAGGATACTTCGTATTATGAATTAATTAAAAAAACGCTTAATAAGAATGCTGATGTAAAACCTCCGGCCAGGCTGCCTTCTGTAAAAACTGATTTAAGAAATATTAAGAGCGATCGTCCGGTAATTGTATGGTTTGGTCATTCGTCTTATTTAATAAGAATTAATAACAAAAATATTTTGGTTGATCCTGTTTTTAGCGGGAACGCATCACCTGTCTCTTTTATGGTAAAAGCTTTTGATGGAAGCGATGTATATACCGTTGACGATTTCCCTGGAATTGATTTTTTAATTCTTACCCACGATCACTATGATCACCTCGATTATAAAACGATAAAGAAATTAAAAACAAAAGTCAAAACTATCTATTGCTCTTTAGGCCTTTCATCACATCTTATATATTGGGGATTTGATGAAAATATAATTACTGAAATGGATTGGTGGCAAACTAATAAAGTGGCTGATGACATTACACTAACGGCGGTGCCTGCACGACATTTTTCGGGACGTGGATTAAAAAGATATAAGACTTTATGGTCTTCATTTATATTAAAAACGTCTTCTTATAATCTATATCTTGGCGGCGATTCAGGGTATGATTCTCATTTTAAAGAGATTGGTGAAAAGCACGGCCCTTTTGATGTTGCTATTCTTGAATCAGGCCAATATAACACTGCCTGGCCATTGATACACATGATGCCGGAACAAACAGTACAGGCTGCGTTAGATTTAAATGCCAAACTGTTACTTCCTGTACACTGGGGGAAATTTTCTTTATCACTGCATCCCTGGACTGAACCTGTGCAAAGGGTTTTAAAAGCTGCTGCCCAAAAAAATTTAAGGGTAACAACACCTATGATCGGCGAGCCGGTTATTCTGGATGAAATCTATCCTGATAAGAAATGGTGGAAGTTTTAAAAAGTTATCTTAGCATGAGATGTTTATTATAACTAACTGAAATGGCTACACGTAAATATTTTTATCTATATCCCTGTGCCTGCAACCGGAACAGCTCAGCATAGCGGCCTTTCTGTCGCAATAATTCTTCATGGCTTCCAATCTGTATCAGTTCTCCTTTGTCAAGAACGAGAATGCGATCAGCCATACGAACCGTAGAGAAACGATGAGAAATGAGTACAGCAGATTTTCCTTTAGTGAGATCAGCAAAGCGAAGAAAAACTTCATACTCTGCCCTGGCATCAAGCGCACTGGTTGGCTCATCAAGAATGAGCAACTGTGCATCTTTCATATAAGCACGTGCCAGCGCAATCTTTTGCCATTCGCCGCCACTTAACTCAATGCCATTATTGAAACGTCGTCCAAGTGCCTGGTCATACTTGTATGGTAATTTATCGGCCAGGAGGTTTGCTAAACTTTTTTCCGCTGATACTTTTATTAGCGAGCGGTTGTGTTGTTCATCAATATTTCCTGCAGCAATATTTTGTGCAAAACTCATTTGATAACGAAGAAAATCCTGGAAAATAATTCCAATATTTTTTCTCAGATCCATTATATCATACTCACGTAAATCAATTCCATCCAGCGTTATCCGGCCTTCCGATGGATCGTATAAACGTGCGAGCAATTTTACCAAAGTCGTTTTGCCTGCTCCATTTTCACCAACCAAAGCCAGCTTTTCACCGGCATGCAATGTAAAATTCAAATGGCGGTTCGCCCACTTGTCACTGTTATGATATTTAAAACCAACATTGTCGAAAGTAAATCCCTGCTTAACAGGATTGGGAAAAGGAACCGGTTTGGAAGCAACAGTAATCTTTGGCCTTATTTCGAAAAATTCAAAAAAGTCCCT
>CBIGQT010000701.1:0-2061 GCA_966191655.1 uncultured Ginsengibacter sp. | reverse complement strand
ATTAAAATAATTTCCTTTGATTCTGAACCATTAACAAAAACATCTATATCACCATCATTGTCTATATCCACGAAGACAGGGGCGGAATAGGCAACTACATTTACTGTATTTAATGGATTCAATGCGCCCGTTTGAGGACTGAACACAGGAGCGCTTGCAGAACCAATGTTCTTATAATATGATATAATGCCAGCTTGTCCGCCGATAAACACATCCATGTCGCCGTCTCCGTCGATATCTACAAAAGTAGGACTGGAATAGCCGCCAACATCTATACCATTCAAAGGATTTGCGGACCCGGTCTGCAGAGAAAAAACAGGGCTGTTAGCCGTACCTGTATTTTTGTAATAGACAGTAGTGCCATCTCGCGTACCAATAAAAGCATCCTTATCACCATCCCCGTCTATATCCACGAAAGTTGGTACTGCAGAAAGAGCCATAACTCCGTTAAAAGGATTTGCAGCACCTGTACGCTGCATAAAAGTTTGAGCCGATGCTGTTGAACCCAGGCAAAGCCCTGCAGCAATGCATGCCGCAGCAACAGAAGCTTTTATCTTAATACCAAGTTGCTGTGCATAGCGACAAATTCTCCTCCAGATTTCCTGTTTTTTTTGCTGGCTATATTTGGCGAATTGCCCTGAGCGGATATTTTTTTCAAGTCTCGCCAGGGCCTTATGATAATTAGCGGCAGACTCATGAAAGTAGAATTTCTTCACAAATTTCAAATTTTGGATGATCGACAGACTTATTGAAGGAGTACATTGTAATTTAAGAAAAATTCAGATTACCATGACAATTTCCAAAATATTTATTTTTTATCTTCAGACATACAATTCTCAAAACGTTTGAAACTATCAACAAAAACGGGCATCGTTGCCGCTTATTTTATAACGATAAATATTGTATTATTTCTTTGAGCCAGGTATCTCCGAAGGCTGCCCCCAATACACGTGGTCAGGTGTGTGAAGCGCCAGGCGATGTGTTGCAGTTGTATGATTTAATATGCCAGGCTGCAATGCACCGGGTACTATTTGCACATCATAAATTTCTTCTACACTTTGCTGATAGCGAATATTACCAACATTAGCCCCGGTGGGAAGATGTATTATTTCTATGCCGCAATAGACGGCATCTTTGGTTATAGCCAGGTCTCTGAATGTTGATGCATTTTGCCGAAGCTTTGAAAGACCGATAAATAAATAATCTCCTCTTTTTGCCATACCTCTTAAAAAACCTTTAAGCTGAGCAATTATATCATATTTGCCGGAATTAATATCTATCTGTATCAGTTGGCCGGTAGCAGAAAGAAGGCAATACAATTTACCATCAAACCATCGCGGCGAATGTGGCATCGACAGTGATTGAGCTAATACTTCATTACTTTCTATATCCATAATAAGACCGTTAGTTTCTACTCCATTGCGCCAGCCTTTTATAGTATTCGTTTGGCCAAACATGCTTACATACTTTGGTAATTCATTAACCATTGCCATGCCATTCAGGTGACAAAAATCTCCTGATTCAAGAGTTTTAATAAATGGTGGTATCCATTGTGGTTTAAAACTGCAGGTATCGTCAATAGTTACAAGGCATGAGAAGAGAGTATTTACAGCCCATAATTTTCCTTCTTTATCCCAATCCAAATCATGTATATCCACTGAGCCGGTATAGTAACTGGCACGCGGAACAAAAAAGGCATCATAAAAATTTGGCTTCACCGGGTAGTCCGTGGCAAGTGCAGGCACATTAGCTAACACTATTACTTCTTCTTTTATTGCCAGGGCCATCCGGTTATCTTTTATAACGAGGCCCATAGCTTTTTCAAAATCTCTTGGCAACTGGCGAATAGCATTATGTCCGTCAGGCGATAGAAAAATCAATTTACCCGCCTGGTATGTTGTAATGGCCAATGAACAATTAAGCTGGGTAAGCAGCTCTGCCACATTCGGTGTGTAAGTACAGGTAAAAGGAGGAGCCGGGTTGTTCATTTCGTTAAGTTACATTTTATTAATTAATAGAATATAAGAATACGGATCATTTCTATTATGTGTTAAGTCTTAT
>CBIGQT010000700.1:0-2062 GCA_966191655.1 uncultured Ginsengibacter sp. | reverse complement strand
AACTGGGACAAGGAAAAGAACGAAATTGTATTTGGAAAATGCGCCAATGAAAACTGGCATGGGCACAATTATGAATTGTCTGTTACTATAAAAGGAAAAGTTACAGAGGATACCGGTTTTTTATTTGATGTAAAAATTTTAAGTCTTTTAATTAAGCAATTTGTATTGGATAAATTGGACCATAAAAATTTAAATGTGGATGTCGATTTTTTAAAAGGACAAATGTGTTCAACAGAAAATATTGCAAAAGCAATCTGGAAGCAATTACAGCCACGATTACCACAACAAATTGAATTGCATTGTATAAAATTGTATGAAACACCACGTATTTACGTTGAATATTTTGGTGAATAATTTTTTTTAAGATGGAGAAGAAAGTTTCGGTTTACAGGAAAGAACATTTTAATGCGGCACACAGGCTTAACAATCCTCACTGGGATGAAGCAAAAAATGAAGAGGTTTTTGGTAAATGCAACAACCCTTCTTATCACGGGCATAACTATGAATTGGAGGTGAAAGTAACCGGAATACCCGCTACTGATACAGGTTTTGTTATAGACCTGAAATTGCTGAGTAATATTATACACGACAATGTACTCGAAAAACTGGACCATAAAAATCTTAACCTGGATGTAAAAGAATTTGCAGAACTGAACCCAACTGCTGAAAATATTGTTATCGTTATTTATGAAATTCTCAGAAATCAGATTGACCGCAACCTTGACTTACAGGTACGCCTATACGAAACCCCGAGAAATTTTGTAGAATATCCCGTTCAATAATTTATTTAAAAAAATTACATGGCTTATAAAAAGAATGAAGAATATGATGTTACTGTGACAGATGGCCTGGTAAAGGCTTATCGCGACACCATCAGGCTTATTGGTGAAGACCCCCAGAGAGAAGGCCTCTTAAAAACGCCCGAGCGATTGGCGAAAGCAATGCAATTTGCAACACAAGGTTATGAACAGGATTCTCATGCTATCTTAAATTCAGCAAAGTTTCATGAAGACATCAGTGAAATGATTATTGTAAAAGATATTGAATTGTACAGCATGTGCGAACATCACATGTTGCCTTTTTTTGGCAGGGCTCATATTGCGTATATTCCTAACGGCTGGATAACCGGTTTAAGTAAAATAGCCCGGGTTGTAGATGTATTTTCAAGACGCTTGCAGGTGCAGGAGCGGCTCACCACGCAAATTCTTGATGCAATTAATGAGAGTTTAAATCCATTAGGCGTAGCCGTAGTTATTGAAGCGGCTCATCTTTGCATGATGATGCGTGGAGTGCAGAAACAAAATTCGGTTACAACAACTTCGGCCTTTTCCGGCGAGTTTGAAAAACAAACCACCAGGAATGAATTCATCAATCTTATCCAGGCAGATCTTTTTAAAAGAAGGTAAAAATTATTAAAATGAAACATGCATTTATTTTTCCGGGACAGGGTTCGCAGTTTATCGGGATGGGAAAGAATCTATATGATGAAGATGAGCAGGCCCAAATTTTATTCGACCAGGCAAATGAAATTCTTGGCTTCCCTATTTCTGATGTAATGTTTTTTGGCACTGCGGAAGAGTTGAAACAAACTAACGTAACCCAACCTGCTGTGTTTCTACATTCTGTTATAGCTTTTAAAACTCTTGCCAATACCAGGCCTTACATGGTTGCAGGACATTCTCTTGGGGAGTTTTCTGCGTTGGTCGCTAATGAATGTTTAAGTTTTGAGGATGCACTGAAACTGGTATCAATCAGAGCAGAAGCTATGCAAAAAGCCTGTGAAATTAATCCCTCAACAATGGCTGCAATACTGGCACTTGATGATGCAAAAGTGGAAGAAATATGCGCCTCCATAACAAATGAAATAGTTGTTGCCGCCAATTACAATTGTCCCGGACAAATTGTTATATCAGGCTCAATAAAGGGGATTGATGAAGCATGCCAATTATTAAAGGAAGCCGGAGCGAAACGAACGCTTTTACTGCCTGTTGGCGGCGCCTTTCATTCTCCATTGATGCAGCCTGCAAGGGAAGAATTGTCAGCAGCAATACAGGCAACTGTT
>CBIGQT010000699.1:0-2062 GCA_966191655.1 uncultured Ginsengibacter sp. | reverse complement strand
TGATGTGGTTATAATAACTGACCCTGATACGGGCAAAAAAACAAAGGTAAAAGTAGTGCGTAATGAAAGTATTCACTACACTTGTTTTGAGCGTGAGCATAAGTTTGGCAAAAAATATCATCCAAAAAATATATCAACGGCATTAAATCTTAATACTCCTTTTGATCCACTAAAAGAAAAATGGCAACCCGAATGGCTTGATTATATTAAAACATAAGGAAAGAATATATTTTTTAATGGAATAAAACTTCATTACTAAAACACAACTTCTGTTTTTAAGTTTTACACAATCCTCTTCTACCGCGAAGGTATATACGAAAATAAAGTGCATTGTTATATCTTGTTTCCAGGCTTGATCTGATCGGCTTAAATAAAATATTTTAAGAAATCGGATGCCATTGCTTTGATTATTGAAACCTATTTATTAGTTTAGGTTATCCAATCTTAAAAAAATCCCCGAAGACTTGCCTTTCAGATTTCCTCTCTCCACTGGAATTTTTATTGATCTCTATAATGCTTATTAATTTTTAACAAAAAAAATTTTTTTTATGAAATTAATTTTTGCCATTGCAAGTCTCGTTTCCCTTTCATTATTATATAGCTGTAGTAATAAATTTACAGGCGTACAAACTCCTGCCGGGAAAGATTGGTTTATCACCACCCACGTTCACAAAAAACTGGCGAAAAAATATCAAAAATGTGTTAACCATCCTGGAAAGTGTTACCCTGTAGATAGTATGGGATTCCAGATGAACCAGGAGCAATTGAATTATATTGATTCCACATTTGGCCATCCTCATATTGATACGATACTTGTGCGATATAGGTCTTGTGATGAAGCAAAGTATAGGCATCTTTGGGGACTGAGCCGCCATTCCGACGCCGGCAGAGTTCGTAAGTACATAACTAAAATCTGGCAAATAACTTATACGCAGGCAGACAAGACTGTTCCCGGTTTTGACAGGAAGTATTATTTAGTTGATGGTGATCCGGTAATTACTATGTATGCTGTTCCTTATAAAATTTGCCCTCCCCCGTCTCCCTGCAATGGATCACCAGGACATCCCTGACCCTGGTGATTTTTAATTTTTATAACAAAGCAGTATCCTCTTCAATATCATCTTTTTTATTGTCGGGATGCCTGAATACACTGTTCCATATTTTCTTAAAAGAAAACCTGGCTCTTGCTTCTAACAGTTTTCTTGATTGGAGAAATTTTATAAGATTATGTTCCAGGTAATGTTGAATCGGAACAAGGCACACAATTAAAGCAATCTTAATCAGCCATAATTTTAGCGGTTCGTAATGAACTGCTTTATTAAGAAAAGAATTATCTATAAGCAATATCAGAAATTCGAACAGGGATATAAAGAAAAAATATCCCATCAGCTGAATCGTTAATTTTGAAACTGAAAAAGCGCCAACAATAAGCATACACAAAAAAACAATACATATTACAAGAGATATACGCATATACTGAAGGTTTTGTTGCCGGTTCATTTTCAAATCATGAAGTTTTAAATCTTCTTCGTGCTGACGTGTTTCTCTAACAACACCAAGCAAAGCAATATCATTAGAATTTGACTTCTTTTGAATATTATCCTTAAACCCGATTGCCAGGCTTGAATATTTATAGGCATTTTTATAATCGCTGATTTGGCTATATAGAAAGCTCAATGAATCAGAAACGTCTGCAAGTGAGGAAACATTATTTTGTTTTTTATAGAGATCAAAAACTTTTGTATAATAAATAATTGCCAATCGTTTAACGCCTGGTAGGTCATTGCAGTTCCATCAAACACATCTGTTATTAATTCCTGTTCAAACTTATTAACAACATCATATTCTGAGAGCTTGAAATATTTTAAAGCTGAATCCGGCTTTCCTCCATATAGATAAATGTTTGCAACGGTAATATTGTAAATTGCTAAACCTGCATTTTTATAAGAATTAGTCAGTTCCTTATCATTTTCGAGATAAAACAAAGCTTTGTCACAGTTTTTTTCTATCACTTCAATATAAGCCAGCATTAATCTTTTTGAATTCATAATATAAAACATAT
>CBIGQT010000698.1:0-2062 GCA_966191655.1 uncultured Ginsengibacter sp. | reverse complement strand
ATGCGGCTGCATCTAACTATGCAGATTCTGTAATTAATTCAGGAGCATATCATTTACAATCAGATTTGGAGGGCTTATATTCAGATCCCAACCAGGAAAGTGATGGTGAAAATATTTTTTCCCTGGCCGTAAATCTCAACCCCGGCGCTGATAATAATGTACGGTTTAATTGGGGCGATCTTTGGGTAATACCACCCGGCCCGTATGGAGGTGGTGATGGTTTTGACAGGCCTTCTCAAAACCTGGTAAATGCTTTCCAGGTAGATGCAAATGGATTGCCGTTGTTAGACACTTATAACAATTCAGATTTCCCACCTTCCAACACAACGATACCCGTTGATCCCCGTTTGGATCTTGCAATAGGAAGGCCTGGTATCACCTGGAAGGATTATACAGTTGAACCTTATACAACCAATTGGGCAAGGACTTTGGATGTGTATGGCCCTTATTCAAAAAAGAAGAATGCTATATACGTATACTCAAATTTAAGGGCGGGTGGTACAACTGATTTTCCATGGGCCGGAGGTGCTTTAAATTTCCCTTTCCTAAAAATATCTGATATCATGCTTCTCAAGGTTGAGGCTTTAATTGAGATGAATCAGAATTTAGACCAGGCAAGGGATTTAATAAATCAAATAAGGCAAAGAGCACAGAATACACCTTTCGTTAAAAAGTTTGGAGACAACTCTGTTGATGCAGCAAATTACCAAATAGGATTATATCCTGCTACCGGCTGGACGCAGGACTATGCCCGCAAAGCGGTTCGTTTTGAACGAAGGTTGGAACTGTGCCTGGAAGGCCAGCGCTTTTTTGATTTAGTTAGATGGGGCGTTGCTCAGACTGAGTTAACAAATTACTATAATGCAGAAAAAACCAAAAGAACTTACTTAACGTCCGCTACTTATAATGGACCTAAAATAGATTTTTATCCTGTTCCGCAAACAGAAATAGATTTGAGTAAAGGGGTCTTAACACAAGATCCGAATTATTAAAAATATTGGCGGGTTGCTATTATATAGTTTATTTATATTCTCATAATCAAGCAATCGTAAATTGTATTTATACAACCTGCCTTTACTTTTAATTTTAACCGGCCCTAATGAATGGGATACATAATTCTTCCGGTTTTAAGGAATATAACTCCCCGGAGAAGTAGATTGGTAGTTGAGGATTTACACTTTTAAATTAAATAATTTGGAATTGTAATCGAAGAAATTATAATCTTATTTGTATGTTTAAAATAGAGAGATGTGTTGAAATGTTTACATCTTCTTATTTAACCATTGCATTATTCTTAAAAATTATTTAATGAAATTAATTACCACTGTTTTTTTTGTACTATGCTCTTCTTTTTTCCTTTGCTGCAAAAATCTTACAGGCGATGCGAAGAAAGCTGAAACCGTAGTAACAGACAGCGTTGAATCCAGTACGTCGCTGTTTCATTATGGCCCCAAAAAAAACTGGATCAACGATCCTAACGGACTTGTTTTTCATAATGGAGTCTATCATCTCTTTTACCAATACAATCCTTTTGCCGATATATGGGGTCACATGAGTTGGGGACATGCAACCAGCAAAGATTTAATGCATTGGACAGAACAACCCGTGGCTATTCCAGAGTTTACAGAACATGATACGGTTGTTACCTCTATATTCAGTGGCACTGCATTTATTGATAGTTTTAACACCAGTGGTTTGGGTACTAAAGAAAACACTTCCCCAATGATTGCCATTTACACGGGCAATGTAAAGGTTGGCGACAGGCAATTGGCTCAATATCAAAATTTAGCCTATTCTAACGATAACGGACAAACGTTTATACAATATAAAGGCAATCCAATTTTAGATATTCATTCAAAAGAATTTCGTGACCCAAAAGTGTTCTGGTATGCACCTTCAAAGCAATGGGTAATGATTGTTTCGAAACCGGATGAATACAAAGTACTTTTTTTTGGATCGGTTAATTTAAAAGACTGGAAAAAATTGGGTGAGTTTGGAGGAAACATTGGTAACATAGCAACCGTATGGGAATGTCCTGATATTTTTGAACTGCCGGTTAGTA
>CBIGQT010000697.1:0-2070 GCA_966191655.1 uncultured Ginsengibacter sp. | reverse complement strand
TCTTGTCTGTTGCTCTGTCTTTGTTAACCCATACACCTTCAGGTAGTTTAGATGATGAACATGCATTTAAAATGATTGACAATATAATTATTGATACCAGTATCTTTCCTTTCATTTATTTAAAGTTTATTTATACAATTCAAAATTTTGTTACGGATTATTAATTGGCTTAAACCTTCTTTAATCATCAAATATAAATCAATTACAAAAGGTGATTGAAAATTGTTTGCACATGAAAAAATTAAAAAACTTCCTGTTCAACTTAATCAAATACAGGAAACAATTGCAAGTACCCGGAGATATAACAGTAAGGACTACACGTAATCAGAAGTCTTATATATTGCTCCCCTCTTTATAAAAACAGCGCCTTGTAATTTTGTTTGTAGAATTTTACATGTGTGAAGAAAAACTACCACACCTTTTTTGAAGGCTTTTAAGTTTTAAAATAAATGGGCCGGTTTAATATAAAATGATAATTACCTTAAAATAAGTCAATTACCATTTTTTTAAGAGCCGGTTTTGTTTCTCCATAAATGTGGACTTGTTTTTGTTAATTACAGATTCTGAAACGAAATTGTTTCGGAAAGTTCTAAATTATTTTTAAAATGAAATCAATCACATTACTCTTCTTTTTTGCATCCGTTTTCTTTATTTCTAATACTGCACATGCTCAGGTGGTTAATATTCCTGATATATCAAAGACAAGTTTAAGCGAAAAATATCCAAATGCTACCGATGTAGATTGGTCCAATGATGTTACAGCGTACAAGGCAAAGTTTACATTGGATGATAAGAATTACACAGCCCACTATTCAATAGACGGAAGCTGGAGCTATACCGAAAATGACCTTGACTTATCAGAGTTTCCGCAAGAAGTGCAAACATCATTAAAAAAGAGCCGGTTTTCTGACTGGAAAGTGTTATCGAGCGGTTACCTGGAAAATAGTAAAGGCCAAAAGCTATATAGAATACAGGTAAAAAATGGCCTTGAGAAGCAATATGTTTTTTATGATAGCGACGGAAAGGAAGTAAAGTCAAATCTTACACTTTAACTATCTGGGGCTTAAACGAAGATCTAACAATTGTTATTGATAATTTAAAACCTCTTTTTGTAAGCGGCACAAGCCGAGCTTACGCCAACAGGAAGGGCATCGTGTCATACGGTAAATTCAATTATTATAGAGATTGTTCTTATTTAGAATCATTTCTTTTTTTTCTTTGTTCATTCAAATAGTCTTGTGCAGCCTGGCGTTTAATTTTGTTTTTTCGCTTCATGTCATAGAATATTATGTACCCGATAACTACAACAATGATGGTAATCCACAACATAAATTTTAAATTTAATTGTTAAGAAATATCATTTCAAAATCTTTTGCTATTACTGGTCTTCAACTTCCAAATTAAAACATTTTCCGCAACAAAAAAGAGACCGCCGATGTTTGGTGTTCGTGCTGATGGTTTTGTAGCCCTGGCTATTAGCAACATCGGATCGCCGGCCGTGTCCGTATGCTTCAAAGCTCAGAAGAGAGACACGGCCTGGGATTAAATTTTACACTGAGCATACTCTAAAGTTACTTTCTTTAAAATCCAATTTGAATGCCTTCTGATAAATTGTATGCAAAGTCGGGTACATACGTTGGAATCTGCCCCTTGTCTGCCAGCAACAGGAATTCAGTTATAAGATCTAATTTCCCCCATATATTGAAGGACAATTGCATATTTATCAGTATACGCGGATAAAGTTTGGTATCTACCGGGAAAACATTTTCCACCGGAAGACCATGGTAAGGTGGTTTAAAAGGCACCTAGAAATAAAAAAAAGCGTTTAGACTAATATTATTTGTAAACGTACAAAGAAAGTTGGCATATAAATTAGTTCTAAAATTATCCCTGAGTAATTCCCCATTTTTTGTCACGCCTATGGTATCAAAAATATAATGTTTAATAGCGTCCGGAAAAGTATCAATATAAGGTAATATTCCAGACGTAATCATCTGCCAGTTCTCCTTTTCATATAAGAGGCCTGCACCCATTCTCATCCTGATTACTTTGGTAGGCTTAAACGCATAA
>CBIGQT010000696.1:0-2070 GCA_966191655.1 uncultured Ginsengibacter sp. | reverse complement strand
ATGGATTTCGCCACGCAGTATACGCGGATAGTATTCCCATTAAAATTAATAATGACAGGCCTTTTGAAAGATTTGATTTTTCGGCAATAAATCCTATAACAGAGGGGCCGGTTAAAAAACCAATCAATCCCCCGGTTGTAACCATTGCATATCCTTCCACTGTACTCACTCCCGGTATATTGGCAGAGGCTCTGAATAACACAGGTACTATGCAACAACTGCCAAAGCCAATCATTATATAACCCAATATGGCAATTATTACAACCGGCGCAGTAACTACCACTAAAAAACCCGATGCCGCCAACAATGCTCCCGAGACTACCACATTTTTACTTCCCAGCTTTGTAATTAACATATCACCGTTTAACCGGCCAATAGTCATGGCTACAGAAAAGCCCGCGTAACCTAAACTTATTAAGGCTTTAGGTGCGAGCATTACTTCTTTAAAATAAATAGCGCTCCAATCGGCAACACAGCCTTCAGCCATAAAGCTTACCATGCAGATAAATGAAATACCCAATATAGTTAAAGAAGGTAATTTAAAAGCAGACCTGCTATGAATAATATCAGTGTTGGCTAATAAATAATTTTTGTTAGAAAGAATAACCATAACAATAACAAATGCTACCATTACGATCTGCCATCCTGTTGGTATATGTATTGTAAATAGCAAGGCAGCGATTCCGGAACTTAGAGCGCCGCCCATGCTATACATGCCATGGCAGGTGCTCATAAAAAGCTTGTTGTATTTTTTTTCCATCAGGTTTACTGTGGCATTGGCAGAAACTCCATTTAAAAAGCTCATACCGCCAAAACAATACAGGCATATCCAAAACATAACACGGTTTACCGAATTGATCTGCAGTATCATGATGAAGCAGATAACTAAGTACCCGATAAACATCCATCTGCCAACAGATACCTTGCTAAAGACTCTTGAAGATAATGCCATTCCTGTGATAGCGCCAAGTGGAGAAAGCAATAATGAAAGACCCAGGCTGCCATCCGAAAAGCCAAGCCTCATTTTTATACCAGGAATAGATGCTACCCAAATGCCAAATAAAAGACTGGATGTCGCAAACAAAAACCCTACGGCAAAAGCAGGCCTGTTTTTTATGAAGGAAATAAAATTTGTAATCATAATAAGAAAGAGTCATAAAACCTCTTGCAAATATATCATTCATACACTCGTTATACACTATCTGCTATACTTTTGGTATGCATTAACTATACACTCTCATCGAAAGACATGTTCAGGGACAATTAAAAAAGTATTAAAGATATTTTTTTAAGAATATAAGAATAACCGAACAGTTAAATATAGATGTAGCAATTGCCAAAATCTTTATAATAAAATATAAATAAATAAATATTTTATAACTTTTAAAAGAGAATAATATGGAAGAAATTGAGGTTTCCACAGAGCATTTAAGTGAAGAGATAAAAGGCTAAAGCGCTTTTGAGAAAAAGTGAAATTAAATGGACTTTTTTGTTCCTATCTCTACTGCACTGATGGCGGCTTTGTGCGTCTTTTTGCAGGCCATCATTCCAACGAAGCATAGATTCTATAAATAAAGGCAAAACTCAAAATTTCGGCTGTAGGCAGGCGTTAGTTTTAATTCATGATACATGATCCTTTCACTTATCATAAATAAAAAAACCACCCAACAGGATTGCGAGGTGGTACAGCATGAGAAAATCTGTTTTGCTTACGGAAAATTATTAAACCCTTTTTATATTGTGCATCAGCAAGGTAGTTTCGGCATGTTATTTTAATATTACTATATGATTATGTAAATGTTAAACGGTATTCAGAATTACCATTCATCAGCTACACCAGAACTCTATGACAAAAAAACACCCCCCAATAATTGAAGGGTGTATAAGTGTATTTAAAACTTGCTTATTTTAAGCAGATTTATTTATTAAAAACTGCCCAGCCGCTTGTCCAGTCATTAGTGCCATCCATTGCACCAATATAAGATGTATGTTCAAAAAATCCATCTGTTAATAAACCGAAATCAAATTTACCCGCGGTGCTTAATGCCGGAGAGCCAGATGCAGGCATAA
>CBIGQT010000695.1:0-2082 GCA_966191655.1 uncultured Ginsengibacter sp. | reverse complement strand
AAGATTTTGAAAAAAACATTCCTTATTTTTCAAAAAATTATGAAGTAATTGTACCTGATAGCCGTGCCCAGGGTAATTCCGAAGATCGTGGTGATTCACTTAGTTTTGAAATGATGGCCGATGATGCGGCTGTTTTGCTGGATACTTTGCATATAAATGCAGCCTATGTAATTGGCTGGAGCGATGGTGGGATTAGTGCACTTCTGCTGGCGATGAGATATCCTGAAAAGGTAATCAAACTGGCTGCAACCGGAGCTAACCTCTGGCCGGATTCTACTGCCGTAAACACTAAAACCTGGAAACAAGATTATGCAACCTATAAATTATATAATACTAATATGATTGGATCACTTGCCCAAAAGAATAAGAAAAAATTATTTATGCTGGATTGGTTTCAGCCTGATATAGAGCTTTCTTCGTTGCAAGCCATTAAATGTCCTTCCCTGATTATTGCAGGTGATCACGATGTAATTACAATTGAACACACTACATTAATTTACGAGAATATTCCACGGGCATATTTGTGGATTATTCCTAATTCGGGGCATAGAACGATGATTGAACATGCTAATTCTTTCAATAAAACAGTTGATTATTTTTTTACCAGTTCATATCGTAAAAGATAATATTGGTAATACATAACGTATTTCGGAACAGGCATAACCATAACTAACGTTAAAGGATATTCGAGAAAGTTTGCACCATGAAACTTCTTTGTGCCCGGACTAAGAAGGAAAGTTTAGTGAACCTGTTTATATTGCCGTGTTCCTTTTTGCTCCATGTTCCATGTGATAATTAATTCTACATTTGAAGAATCCTTGTAACGATGTTTGACTCAGAATCGCTAATCAGATATGGTGGACTGCTCTTACTGGTTCTCTCAGTATTTTGCCAGACGGGATTATTTTTTTGTTTTTTTATTCCAAGTGGCGGATTGTTATTTACAGCAGGTGTTTTTATTGCAACGGGTGATTTACCAGAGAATATTTTTATTGTTTGCAGTTTATTGATCATCGCTGCATGTTTAGGAAATATTACTGGTTATTGGTTTGGCTTGAAAGCAGGCCCCATATTGTATAAGCGGAAAGAGTCCAGGTTTTTTAAAAGAAAGCATCTTGACGCTGCTGAAACGTTTTACAAAAAAAATGGAAATATTGCCTTAGCAGCAGGATTATTTTTTCCAATCATCCGGACATTTGCGCCAATTGTAGCAGGTATGATAAAATTGAATTTCAGCCGTTTTGTTTTTTTCACATTAATAGGTTCTGTACTTTGGATAGTAAGTTTTGTGATGTCAGGTTATTTAATAGGCATCATGCCATTTTTGAAGCCTTATTTAAAGTATATTATTATTGGTATTATCCTTACCGTAACAACGCCTGTTATAATTGGAATCATCAGGAATCTCAATAAAGAAGAAAAGCAGCCAAGTAATTAAAAGTAAAAACTTTCAATTTTTAGAAATTGGATATATTTTTTTTGCCCATGTTGGCATAAAGACATGCAACGGCTAGCAGGGGATAAAGGCAGCGACAAAATTGATGTGACCATTTTATGAACCGGTAGCCATATCAAATGTTTTTAGCAATATATAAGCAATGAAAGTTAAAATATATAATACTCCTTATGACCTTGGAAAAGCTGCAGGCATGGAGGCTGCACAATTCATTCGTGAAGCAATTGAAATAAATGGAACTGCAAACATTATTCTTGCAACAGGAACGAGCCAGTTTGAAACATTGAAGCAACTTGTATCAGAAAATATAGATTGGAATAAAGTAATAATGTTTCACCTTGATGAATATATCGGGCTGCCTGCAACACATCCTGCAAGCTTTAGAAAATATTTGCGTGAAAGATTTATCTCAAAGGTTTCTCCGTTAAAGGCAGCCTATTTAATACATGGTGAAACAGATCCGCAACAGGAATGTGAGCGTCTTGGAAAATTAATTTCAGAATATCCAATTGATGTAGCACTCGCCGGTATTGGCGAGAACGGACATCTTGCATTTAATGATCCGCCTGCCAACTTTGAAACAGAAGCGCCATACATTGTTGTTAATTTAGATGATGCAAGCAGAA
>CBIGQT010000694.1:0-2084 GCA_966191655.1 uncultured Ginsengibacter sp. | reverse complement strand
CAGAATTCCTGTAATCCGTTTTAATTTGTGTAATGCCCTACAGTTTCCTGATCTTAATATTACGATACCAGAGCTTTCCATTCTCTGTTCCCTGGAAAGAAATATGACCCTTTTTATAAGTGCCAAAGCCCGGCCACTCAACAAACTTGCTGTTATTAATCATGTTATTCCAGTTATCATCCCACAAAGTTGTTTCAATTGTTTTATGCCCATTCATAAGAAATGTAAGATGCCCGTTGTTACATATTATTTCGTATTGATTCCAATTGCCTCCTTTTTTTACCCATTCCGTATCTGCCGATATGAGATCATATAAATCGCCGGCCCTGCATTTCAATATACGTCCGTCATCATCGCAGGCTAAATCTGCTATCTGCATTTCAGGTCCGGACTCATAAGTATTTTTATACTGCGGTAATTCCTGCACATAAAACATTACACCGCTATTGGCACATGGTTCCATTTTCCATTCCATCTTAAAATCGAAGTTGTCAAACTCATCGTCAGTTACGAGGTCAGCAAAATCTTTATCGACACTTTTGTTATTTTTATTAAGGGCAATTGTTCCATTCTGCACCTGCCATGCTTTGCCGGGGATTTTTTCAAGATAAGAATGCCATCCAACTAAATCTTTTCCATCAAAGAGAAGTTTCCATCCTTCCGAAGTTTCTTTAGCACTGAGAGTATTTGGTATTTGACAAGACACATTGTTAGGAAGCAGGCAATTAATAATAAATGCCAAAGCAGATATTTTTACAAGCATCGTTTATTATTTTATGTCTAAGGTAAGCAGTTCTTCTAAGGTAATACCTGTGTGTAAAAATTTTTTAAAATTAAATTTGTAAATTACATATAAATAAGAATTATGGGAGTGAACTTATTAAAACGCATCACCATCAACCCCGAAGTTTGCCATGGCAAACCAACGTTGCGTAATATGCGATATCCTGTTTCATTAATATTAGATTTGCTTTCTGCAGGTATGACAGTTGAAGAAATTATAGCAGATTATCCTGCTTTGGAAAAAGAAGATATACAAGCTTGTTTATCGTATGCCTCCCGCCTTTCTGAAACTAAAACAATTCACAAAATCTCCGCTTGATAAAGTTTATCGTTGATGCTCAACTTCCTTATACACTTGCCCTAATGCTAAAGCAGATGGGATTCGATGTAATTCATACTGACAATTTACCCAATAAAGAAAAGAGCACTGATATTGTTACCTGTAATGCATTGACACAATCTCCTTTAAATAAATCTTACAGATATAAATTTGAAAAGACTATTTAATAGCCCATTAAAAGCGTTAAGTTTTTTGACCATCTTAATCGCGGCTGCATCCTTTATCGTAGGTGGGTATTTTATATTTCTCGGACTTTATATTTTAGTTGTCGGATTAATCGTTTATCTAATAGACTTTATAGTCGGTCGGCGCATAAAAAATCGTAAAGCCAATAGGCTGACACAATTAATTCTTTCGCTTTCTTATTTATTATTTTGTTTTAAAAATTAACTGAAAAAAGGTGAACATAATGCAATAATATTTACTGACAATTATAAAGGACAAGCTGGAATTATTTTCGGAATTAAAGGTTATCCTGCTTTAGAAGAAACAAGATTTTGGAAGAAAACGATTGATATACCAAATGACGGAATCCTGATCACCTCAACAAAACAAGAAGAAATACCCAACACAATCCGATATTATTTTAAAACCGGTAAAACCGGTGATTATAATAAAATATTCTGGGATGCAAATTTTGAATATCCCTGCATCATTAACAATAGTGTTATTAAAGCCTGGCTTTTCACTTTTGACGGGAATGCAACGACTCAAGTGCAAAAGAAGATTACAGAATTAGCAAATGAAATAAACGAAGGAAAAATAAAAAGCATCTATCAGACCAATAATAAAGTGATTTCCGATGATACGAATGGACCATACCTTTGGCTTCAAGACAAAAATTTAGATTTTTTACCAGATGCTGTTTCTAATCTTAATGTTTACAAGGTAATATTGACAGGCAATAATTTTAAAGAGATTCCGAAACAGATTTTATTAATAAAAAATCTTGAAGATTTAA
>CBIGQT010000693.1:0-2093 GCA_966191655.1 uncultured Ginsengibacter sp. | reverse complement strand
TACAGAAGTTGCCATAAAAATGTCGCTTCAATATTGGATGAATAAAGGCGAAGGGAACAGGAATAAAATTCTTGCGTTCCATCATTCTTATCATGGCGATACATTTGGCGCAATGAGCATTAGCGAAAGAGGAACGTTTACATTAGCCTTCAGGGACAAATTATTTGAAGTAATTTTTATTGAAACACCTGGTGGCAGCAACTTAAATGAACTGACAGAAGAAATTGAAAAATATAAAAATGAAATTGCCTGTTTTATTTATGAGCCTTTATTGCAGGGCGCGGGTGGAATGAGAATGTATGACGCAAAGCATCTTGATGAGCTCTTAACTATAATGCAAAATGAAAATATTATTTGCATTGCAGATGAAGTACTAACAGGGTTTTACAGAACAGGAAGTTTTTTTGCAGGCGATTATTTACCACAAAAAGCAGACATCATTTGCTTAAGCAAAGCGCTTACGGGCGGAACAATGGCAATGGGAATAACAGCCTGTAATGAAAAAGTGTATGATACTTTTGTCAGCGAGGACAAGATGAAAACTTTTTTTCACGGGCATTCTTTCACTGCAAATCCATTGGCTTGCACTGCAGCGCTGGCAAGCTTTACACTACTTCAAAAAGAAAAATGCAGGCAAAGAATTAACGAAATTGTAAATGAGCAGGAAGATTTTTTAAAAGAAATGCAATATTTCGAAGACAAAAATATCATTAAAAATTTACGCCATTTGGGAACCATCTGTGCATTTGAAATTATCACAAATGAACACGACAATTATCTTCACAACATCGGTTCTTTATTTACTGAACATTGCTTACAAAACGGAGTTTATTTGCGGGCGTTAGGAAATACCATTTATATAATGCCGCCTTATTGCGTCACCAAAAAAGAATTACAAAAAGTGTTTGATGTAGTGGAATCATTCCTGGAATCTATCACTAAAAAAGATTAATGAAGATCTTTTTCTGCGGCGACTTTTAGATTTTGCAAAGCAGCTTCATAGCGAGGTCCCGAAACTTTATCAAGAAAAATTCCGGCAAATTTATTCCAGGGGTACCAACCCAAATCAACATTTACATTCCAGGTAATTTGCGTTTTAGCTTCACCGTTAGGTATCAAAATAAATTGGTAATTTTTCCCCCTTCCATTTTCTCCGGATAAAAGAATATTTATATTTTCAGCAGAAGATTTCAATAAAGTCAGTGATATTTTTTTTCCATCTTCATTAGTTAGTATAGCAAAAGAAGTATCACCTCTTTGTGAAATGTCTGCACTAATATCTTTATTTTGAAAAGCGGGATACCAGTTTTTCCAGTTTTTAAAATCATTTATTTGCATCGCAACCGCCATTGCATTTGCATTAACAAGAACCGATTTTGAAATAGTAACTTTAGAGGGAAGGAAAACTGTAATGAAACAAAGAAATGCAAGCAATGTAAATACAGCAATAGAAAATAATTTTGCCCGTTGCATATTTAATCAGTTTATTCCCATTTAAAAACCTTTACGGCTATTGCATACACTACAATTCCCCAAATTAATAATATCCCAATTTCTGTTCTTACATCCCAAAGGCTTTTCCCTTCAAAAGCAACTTCTCTAAGTGCAGCATTCAAATGAGTGAGTGGTAATATTTTTGCAATCCATTGAAGCCATACAGGTAAAACACTAACAGAAAAAAATGTACCGCCTATTAAAAACTGCGGCAGTGTAATCAGGTTGGCAAATGGCGGAATGGTGCTATCATTTTTTGCAAGGCCACTTACGATAAAACCAAATCCCATGAACACAATAAGGCCAATAAAACTAAGTATCATCATATCTGTAAAAGTTTCAACACCATTTATTAAAGTAAAGCCAAATAGAAAACGGCCTAACAATATTATTACTACTGCAGTAAGTAATTGAAAGAAAACCCTGCTAAGCATTTCTCCCAACACGATATACGTTTTACTTATAGGCGTTGCAAAAAATCTTTTTAATACCAATGTATTTCTAAGATTAAAAAACATAAAAGCTACACCAAACACGCCCGATGCAAGCAATGAAAATCCAAGCTGGCCAGGCAATATAAAATCAATGGTTTTGTATTG
>CBIGQT010000692.1:0-2094 GCA_966191655.1 uncultured Ginsengibacter sp. | reverse complement strand
TGGGATTCAACGGTGTCGTACGCAGCAGGCGGCATCTGGAGCACAACCGGCGATATGTTTAAATGGACGCGGGCAATCGCAAATAAAAAAATTCTTTCTGCTGAATCATGGAACGCAATGCTCACCCCACATCTTGATAAATATGGTTACGGTGTTTATATTGATTCATTATTAGGTAAACCAACCATCTCACATGGCGGCGGCATACCGGGTTTTATTGCTTACCTGAATTATTATCCTGCTGAAGATGTGACCATCATTTTATTGATCAACGAAGGTTGGTTTAATGAATCTTTAAACGCGATTAATGCAGATGTATCAGCCATCATTTTTCATCAGCCTTATGAATTAATGCGCAAACATATTGGGATAAAATTGCCGGATGAAGTGTTGAAAAAATATGTTGGTCAATATGATTTCGATAAAAAACATCACGTGTACATCACGCTTGAAAATAATCAACTTCAAATAGAAGCGCCGCAAGGTGGATTACCCAAATCGCCTTTGTTAGCAGACGATGAAAACAATTTTTACTTAAAGATCATCGACGCAAGAATTGAGTTTGTAGAAGACGCTTCGGGAAATATAACGGAATTAATTTCGCATTACATGGGCAAAAATGATGTATGTAAAAAAGTTAAGTGATAACACACGCTCATGGTTCGTACACCCAAATCGGCAAGAAATTATATTTTATTTCCTTTGCTACTCTACATTAGATAAAATCTGCCTTCGGACAAGCAGGTTTTGTAGCAAAAGAAGAAGATTGGAAGTATAGCAGTGGAGAATGAAATGGCACAGGTAGGCCACGATAAGGCTAAGCCTCATAGGCCATGAAAGGGGTGCCTGGCTGGAACGACCACTCAATAGTATACTTATACCTCTTTATACCGGTAAACCCCTATTTAGCTTTTCTTAAGTCTTTAAAACTCTTCATTTCATAGTCACTAACCTCAACAGTCTTGAAGGATGTTGAATCTTCTATTTGTATCATATAAACTAACTCGTCATCCTCTTCAATCTGGACTACCTGGTTTATAATGAAGTCATAGTAGACGCTTTTTACGAGGTGCCTCACATATCCCGGTAATTTATGCTCGTTGTAATAGCTCAAAGTATGGATCCATATCCCCCTGCTATTATAAGCTGCCATCTTCTTAATACCATCACATGCAAAATATACTATAAATGCTCCTGGTACTTTGTACCATTTGACATTAAGAGGGTTTTCGAAAAAAAGATTAAAATGCCTGACAGCGTTTATGTTGATATCATTCAAACGGGTTTCCGGTCCATTTTTCGGTGGCGAAAAATATTCTGAGAAATTACTTGCATCAGAAGCAATTTTATTTATTTTTTGAGCGTGGCCAATAAAGGTTGCTATTAAAATCGGCGCCGTTATTATGAAAGTTATCTTTTTCATTGATTGTATTTTAAAGACATTGTTAATGCACATTTATCAGCAAGAGCTGATGTTAGTAACATTTTAAATCTTATTTCCCCAATATCATTTGTTTTGAGCTTATCAATTTATTGTCAACAATCAGGCTATAATTATATACTCCGGGAGAAAGGTTAGCAGCATCTATATTCAATGTCCCTTTTCCTGTACCCGATACAGTCAATCGTTTTATTGTTTTGCCGCTTTCATCGGTAATCACTATTTGCGCATTAGAGAATTTCTGTGGCAAGGTATAACTGATGATGGTTGCTTTATCAAAGGGATTAGGGTTATTTTGTTCAAGGGAATTACCGCTAAGTATTATATTGGTTTTAGCATTGGCGTTCATAGTGGCCTTCAATTCATTTATTTGCTTTTGCAAATCTTCATTTTGCTTAGAAAGTTCCTGGACCGCTTTTACAAGTGGCACAACAAAATCCCCGTAACGCAAACCCATGATCTTTCCTGATTTATCAATGCCTGAAAAATCGTAGCCGATATTATTTGCTGCCTTCTCTACATCCTGCGCTAAAAAGCCAGTAAATTGGACTTTCTCTATTTCATGATTTTTCTCATTTGCAATATCATTTACTTTCATTTTTGAAATATCTGCTGAAGGCAGTTGCAAGCCCTTTAAGCCAGGTAGCTCAATA
>CBIGQT010000691.1:0-2103 GCA_966191655.1 uncultured Ginsengibacter sp. | reverse complement strand
CCGGATAAAGTAACCTTTATATTAACTGATACAAGAGGACGCCAATTATTAAGGGCAACAAGGCAGTTATCTGAAGGTACTAACGTAATTACTATAAGCGAAATTAATAATTTACCTAAAGGAGCTTACCTGCTCACTGTTGTTCAATCGCAGCGCTCTCAAACTATCAGAGTTATAAAAGGAGACTAAGAACAATGGGCAATATTGCCTGCAATACAAATGCGGTTATCCAAATAAATTTACTTTTGTTGCAGAGGATATCGTTTATGAAAGCAATTTATTTTATCAGGCTTACCATACTGTCGTTTTATACAATTTCCTGTGCCGGTAAAAATACTTCAACAGAGACCAACGATATAGATACGACCATCGCATTTACGGCTCCGGCTTCCGATACATTTCAGCCAGGAAAAGTTATTACCAACGTTGTTTGTAAAAATGATGCGACGCAATCTTATGCCTTATATATTCCGGCAAAAGGCAATAAGGAAATCTTACCTGTTGTTTATTTTTTCGACCCGCATGGAGATGGCTCACTGCCATTGAATAACTACAAAGCACTGGCAAATGCTTATAACTTCATTTTAATAGGAAGTAATAATTCAAAGAATGGCAACGATTGGTCAACAGCAGAAAATATTTGGAGTGTTCTATCTGATGATTCAAAAAAAAGATTAAAGATTAATAGTGACCGAATTTATATATGCGGCTTTTCAGGTGGGGCTAAGGTAGCAACTTATATAGCTTTGCATCATAATGAAGTGAAGGGAGTAATAGCCAATGGCGCCGGGTTGCCCGATATTACTAATGCAGGAAATTTCAATTTCAGCTTTACCGCTATCGCCGGCGAAGGAGATATGAATATGACCGATCTCGTAGCCATTACTAACGACCTCGATAAGACGCAGACAAAGCACCGGATAATTTTCTTTGATGGCATACATGAATGGGCGCCCGAAAAAACTATAAACATTGCCTTTGCGGGACTAGAGTTAGACGAAATGCAGCAAAAACTAATACCAGATGACAATGCATTTATTATCATTTAAAAAAAAAAAAAAAAAAAAAGAATCGATGATTATTTAAAAGCCGGTAACTATTTAAACGCAGAAAGGGAATGCAGGCTTTCTATAAACATGCTTGAAGGAGCAAGCAATAATGTGAGTTGGTTTAAAGAAGAAGAGGTTACGATTACTAATAATCCTTCTTATCAAAAACAATCACAGGCAAAACAGGAGTTACTGTTGAAAGAGCAAAATATGAAAGCAGTGTATGAACAGCAATTTCAGTCAGGCGATATGAATTACTGGATGAAAACTATCAACGATGTAAAATCAAAAGCCAAAGGCCAGACATCTGAAGCCGCCATGTACCAGCGTTTGCAGGCATATTTATCTCTTGCATTTTACTCCATCAGTAACCAGCTTATTAATTCTAATGAAAATGATAATGCACGGTATTTCGTTGAACTTTATAAAATGGCTGATGCTGCCAACAGCGAAGCCTGGTATTTTTCAGCCATATTAAATGCAAGAAGCAACGACGCCAAAGCAACGGAAGAAGATTTATTAAAAGCAGTTGCAACTGGCTTTGCAGACAAAAACAGGTTGATGCAGCAAGCCGAATTTCAAAAGTTGGGAACACAAATTAATCTTGGTGAAATTGAAAGTAAAATCAAATAGATGCGATAAATAGTTAATCACCTGATCTACCATCAGGTATACAAAATTTGTACGTCTACTACATACCGTTAGTTTATACCGACTGTATCATACACCACAACCTTACTCCATAAGCCTGAACATTCTTCAATAAATTTTAAATGAATCGGATCAGTTTGATAACTGTCCTGGCCTTCTTTATTATTGAAAAGTAACAGCCACGAAACACTATAAGTATTTTCAACTACATCACGGTTAGTATTGGCAGGTTTGCCAATATGAAAGGATTGAATTGTTGCAGCCGCAGAAAGTTTTTTTAAGCCTTCAATAAGCCTTAAAAGATCGCTCCCGCTTGCAGGATCTTTCAACCAAAAATATACATGATGAATGAACATGTCTTTTTGAAACATATAATAATATTTTTATTAAAAAATAAAACTTA
>CBIGQT010000690.1:0-2111 GCA_966191655.1 uncultured Ginsengibacter sp. | reverse complement strand
CAGGAAAGGACCAAACTGGACGCCAGCTCAGCAAAACGGAAGATATGTAAATGCATATCGATTGCAGCCGGTTACACTTACAAATCCTGATCAATAAATTTTCTGATACTTAATTTTTTAAAGAGGTGCGAAAGCATCTCTTTTTTTTTATACAATAGAATGTAGCTATTATGAAATGTTTTCATTTATGCATTTCATTAAAAAAAACTATGGCACAGATTGAAGATAACAACCGCAATAAATCAAAAAGATATTCAGCAAATAAATCAATACGGGTTGACCTCACACCGATGGTTGATCTTGGATTTTTGCTGATAACTTTTTTTATATTAACCACAACGCTTTCCGAGCCGACAATTGCGAAACTTGTTTTGCCAAAAGATGTAAACATTAATAGACCTGTAAAAAACAGTGCCGTACTAACACTTGAGCTTACCCGAAATGATTCAGTTGAATATTTTGAAGGCCCCCTTAAAAAAAATGCTACAGGCGATTATTGTAGTTTTAAAAACCTTCGTGGAGTTATTCAACAAAAACAGAAAGAAGTTGCTTCGGTTTTGGGAGACCGAAAAGAAACTATTATTCTTATTTATGCTGAAGCCGAATCAACTTATAAAAATTTTATGGACGTTATGGATGAAATACAGATTAATGATATAGTCATTATTATGTTATGAATTAAATTACCACTTGTTTTAATGCCATTATCTGCTGGTGTCGGAATTAGCTAAAACCGTTTCTTATCTTTACCGTATGCATGTTAGATTTTCTGAGTGGAGCGATACTATTGCTGCAATAGCTACGCCGCCGGGCATTGGCGCAATTGGCGTAATACGCCTGAGCGGCAACAAATCATTTGAGATTACAGATAAATTATTTCCTTCTAAAAAAATTTCAGAGCAGCCAACTCATACGTTGCATGTTGGCTATTTAAAAGATGAGGATGCCGTTTTAGATGAAGTGGTGATCTCTGTTTTTAAAGCTCCTGCGTCGTATACCGGTGAAGATATAATAGAAATTAGTTGCCATGGTTCACCTTATATCCAGGAGCAAGTATTGCATGCGCTTATTCGCCACGGCGCACGGCTTGCTAAGGCAGGAGAATTTACACAACGTGCCTTTCTTAATGGTAAGCTTGATCTTACCCAGGCTGAAGCAGTTGCTGATCTTATTGCCAGCAATACAACGGCTTCTCAAAATGCAGCTTTAAAAAATATGCGGGGCGGCTTTTCATTAATATTAAAAGAAATGAGAGAACGCCTGATTCAATTTTCTGCCTTAATTGAATTGGAATTAGATTTTAGTGAGGAAGATGTTGAGTTTGCAGACAGAAAAAAATTTATGGAGCTTTTGAATGAAATTGATGAGACGGTGAAAAATTTATTGCAGTCCTTCAAGCTTGGGAATGTTATAAAAAATGGGGTAAGTGTAGCAATAATTGGAAGCCCGAATGCGGGTAAATCAACTTTATTAAATACGCTTCTTAATGAGAACAGGGCTATTGTAAGTGAGATTGCCGGAACCACCAGAGATACAATTGAAGAAGTAATAAACATACATGGAATTTTGTTCAGGCTTATTGATACTGCGGGTATTCGTGAGCATTCCACCGATATTATTGAAAACATGGGCGTTTCAAAAAGTAAGGAAAAAATTCAACTGGCAGATATTGTATTGTATCTTTTTGATATAAATACAACGAATGATGATGAAATAATTTTTTTCATAAATGAAATTAAAAAGCAAAATAATAATGTAATTGCAGTTGCAAATAAGATTGATAACAGCGATAAAAAAATATTGCAACATTACCGGGAGGCATTAGGAGGACCCATTTTTATTTCTGCAAAAATGAATACAGGCATTGAATTGCTTAAAGAAAAATTATTCAATACTGTAGCAGCGAATGCTAACCTGTCAGAAAATTTAGTAATTACAAATGCCCGTCACTACAGCGCTCTTAAAGAAGTTATGAGTTCTCTTGAGGAAATAAAAAAAGGAATTGAAAACAGAATATCAGGAGATTTACTCTCGCCTGATATCAGAAGATGCCTCCACTACATCGGGGAAATTACGGGTGACATATCAAATGAAGATATGCTTGATTATAT
>CBIGQT010000689.1:0-2117 GCA_966191655.1 uncultured Ginsengibacter sp. | reverse complement strand
ACCAAAAAGAAAGGAATGATGTATGGAATTCATTACCTGCATCATCCTTTTGATGTGGTGGGTTGGGACGGATGTTGCTATCCTTTTGCTTTTTCTATTCATGATTTCGAACCTATTACAGGGCGTGTTCATCAGCCACCACCGGTTCATCTTACATTTGAAGCAAACAATTTGGTAGTATGTTCTTTTGTGCCAAGGATGTATGATTATCATCCGCAATCAATTCCCGCTCCCTACAATCACAGTAATATTGACAGTGATGAATTGTTATATTATGTTGATGGCGATTTTATGAGCCGGAAGCATGTTACAAGAGGCATGCTAACCTTGCATCCCGGTGGAATTCCCCATGGGCCTCATCCCGGTGCTGTTGATAAAAGTATTGGGATGAAAGAAACAAAAGAGCTCGCAGTAATGGTAGATACCTTTCATCCGCTACAGTTAACAAAACAAGCCTTGGAAATTGAGGATAAAGATTATGTGATGAGTTGGGCGGAATAATTAACTGATTAGTAATTTGAAATAATTTTTTTCCTAAATTGAGCAATAAATTAAAATTGATATGATAAAATTCAACGATTTAAAAGCGGGTGATTATGTCCTTGCCGAAAGCGACGGGCAGGCATGGGAGGGTGAAGTAAAAGACTTTAATTATGATGAAAAGCAAATAAGTGTATATAACGGCATCCAGGATTTTTGGTTCAGCGGCGAAGATTTATATCCGCTGCCATTAGATGAAAACCAACTAATAAAATTAAAATTCAGAAAGCAGGTAAATGCTGATGGATCGGTAAAATATATGAAAGGGGCTTTCAGAATTCAAACTCCCCAACAGGATAATTTTTCAAACTTTGAAATGTGGTACCGGGATGAAAAAAGAATTATGACGCAACCTATCTCAGTACACCGGTTGCAAAATCACTATCTTCAAATGACTAAAGTGCATCTGACAGATGATGTAATCTAATTTACAACAACGTTGCGCTTATAAGCGTAGTTTCAACGTTTACATTTTCAACAATTCCTGAATAATCAAGGTTGACTATTGTGCTGTTTTCAATCAAGCCATATTTTTTTGCGTAGTAACTATTTATATTACTTGTGAAAGATGCCGAAGGAATAGCAGTGGAGGAAATAGTAGTAGAAACATGTATCACATCAGTATAATTTGTGGAATTTACAGTTCGTGATATTCCTTTTTCGGCAATTGTATAGGTAAGAGTAACGGGAACAGAAATTGGAAACCCCGGTATTGTTACAGAAAGGGTTTGTGTCCAACTGGTTCCTATGTTTACATTATCTTTTAAATATAATCTTTCAAAAACTCCTATTCCAAGCCCGGCTGGTAGTGAATCAAGCTGGTAATAGTCATTTCCGGAGAGGGAGAGATACTGGTAGTCGCCGGTGGAAAGATTAAATATATGATAGCTTCTTGCATTTATAAGAGTGTCTTTTGAGGAAGAGGTTACGGTATAATCTGTACTGATTGGGGTAACACCGGAAAAGTCTGTTTGATGATAACTCCAGGTACTTCCGGTGGTGGTAGTTAAATAAGTGTCCTGCGGCGGTGGAGGGCTTGTTTCAGAAGTCTTCTTGCAGGAAATAATAAACAGGATAAATGCCGGAAATAAAAGGTTTTTAATTTTCATATATAGGATTTTTTACAGATTTAAATGTAATATTAATGCTTTTTTTGCAAAATTAAAATATTTACGCTTATCTTTGCGCTCCCAAAATCAATATGGCCAAACAAGCACTCATTAAACAAGACGGCACAATCCTGGAAGCCTTATCCAATGCGATGTTCAGGGTTAAGCTTGAAAACGGACATGAGATTTTGGCTACCATTTCAGGTAAAATGCGCATGCATTACATTAGAATTTTGCCGGGAGACAAGGTAGGAGTTGAAATGAGTCCTTACGATTTATCAAGGGGTCGCATCATATTCAGGTATAAATAATAGGTATCACAAGTAAATAAAAAGTGAAATCATGAAAGTAAGGGCATCCATAAAAAAAAGAAGTGTTGATTGCAAGATCGTGAGGAGAAAGGGAAGGTTATATGTAATCAACAAAAAAAATCCCCGTTTTAAGCAAAGACAGGGATAATTGAAATTA
>CBIGQT010000688.1:0-2121 GCA_966191655.1 uncultured Ginsengibacter sp. | reverse complement strand
TGCTTGTTATATACAGGATGGTACTAGACTTTCAAAAAAACAACGGGATATTCTAAATTCAGTTCATAAAAAAATTCTTAAAGAAAATGGAATAAACTACATTCTTATAAATGGTAATTGGAATGAGAGATTTCACAAAACTTGTAAAATAATAAATGAAAAATATTTTTTAGTTAATGAATAAAAAATTTGTCATTATAGGTCCCGAGTCAACCGGCAAGAGTACTTTATGTGCCCAACTTGCAGAATATTATGGAACGATTTGGGTTCCTGAATACGCAAGAGAATATCTTGAAAAAAATGGTACTGATTATTCTTATAATGATTTATTAATAATAGCAAAGGGACAAATTCGATCAGAAGATTCTTACAGTTCTCAACTTGCAATTCTCAACTCACAACTATTCATTGACACTGATATGTATGTAATGAAAGTTTGGTGCGAATTTGTTTTTAATAAATGCCACAACTGGATATTAAATAGAATAGCGGAAAGAAAATATGATGGCTATTTACTCTGCAATGTAGATTTACCCTGGGTTAAAGATAATCTTAGAGAATATCCTGACCTGGAAACAAGAAATAAATTATATCATTTTTATAAAGATATCATGGTTAACCAGGCCGTTCCCTGGATTGAGGTAAGTGGCAACTATGAAGAAAGGTTTGAAAGTGCAAAAAGCTTTATTGATAAAATGAGTTAGTATTAAAACAACTATTTTACTAACGCTTCAATATCAGGATCGGCCTCAAGATTGTTCATTTGCCTTAATATCCATGGATAACGGGAAGCAACATGCGCAGATAAGGGTTTTATCGTGTACCCTTTAGGGTTAGGAAGGCAGGCAGCGATGAGCGCAGCCTGTTTTCTCGACAAGTCAGCCGCCTGTTTTTTAAAGTAATGCTCTGATGCAGCTTCTACGCCAAAAATCCCTTCCCCCATTTCAGCAATATTCAGGTACATTTCAAGAATGCGCTTTTTACTCCAAAAAGTTTCAATCATAAATGTAAAATATACTTCAAGCCCTTTCCTAAAATAACCGCCATGTTGCCAGAGAAAAACATTTTTTGCAACCTGCTGGCTTATGGTACTTGCACCTCTCAATGATTTGCTTTTCCGATTATGCTTCATGGCCTTTTGAATGCTCTTAAAGTCAAATCCGTTGTGATCGGGAAATAGCTGATCTTCACTTGCCATTACAGCCAGCTTCACATTAGCATTCATTTTAGCAAGACTTACATATTTTCTGTGCAGTCCATGTCCATGAAGCAAACTTTCAATTTGTGTAATTGTAATAGGTGGATTTATCCACTTGCAGAATAAAATGTAAAACACCGAAAACAAAAAAGCAAAAACAATCGTTTTTAAAAGTATTCGAAGAACCCTTCTTCCCAACCCTTTTTTATTTGTTTCTTTTGCCAAATAATAATTTTATTTCACTGAAATATATTCCAGCGAATATTTTTTACCAAGTACTATTCCTTTGCCCGCGGATTTTATAAGCAGGTAACCAATAACAGCGAGTAAAGCTGCTCCCCCAACAAGATAGGGGCTTGCATAATACTGACTATTTGGCTTACTAAATATCCATGTGCCTAATCCAACTACTGTTATTAAAATTCCGCCGCCAAGTAAAACTGCACCTGACCCTGACCAATCAAATTTTTTATTTCTGTCTTTACCAAATCCGGTAATTTCTTTATAGTTAACCGCAAAAGGATAGGTACCCAAAGTATCAAGTACATACACGCCAAGGTTTGTAGGTACTTGTTTTACGTCATACTGAATTAGAAATAAAGAGTCATGATCGATTTTTTGTATAACACCATCATAATATCTTGTTGAAGTAGTAAATGTTATTTCATTTCCCGGAAAAAAAGTTTGCAAAGTGCGACCCTTTTTTTTAAGAATAAGCAGATCGGAAGATTGGGCTTCGGTTAAAAAATAAGAAAAAAATCCTATAATTAATAATAAGAAAAATTCTATTAAGGTCAGTTAAAAATTGTATATATCTGAAATCAACAACTGCAGAATTAACTATATCTGAATTAAAATTATTCGATTTTAATTCAGATATAGTTAATTTTAACCAAATTATATTTGAATACATAATTCACCAA
>CBIGQT010000687.1:0-2123 GCA_966191655.1 uncultured Ginsengibacter sp. | reverse complement strand
TTTTTCAACTTTTATTTCAAGGGCTACTTTAGAGAATACTAATTTGAAGCCTGGTGACTGGACAGAATGGGACAATACAAATTCTGCATCGCAGTTACTGGTTAAGCTTTCAACCGGTAGCAATCCTAAAAAAATAGAAGCAGGAATTTTTGGACTATATCAAAAATATCATACTCCGGATCCCGATGCTACCGGTAAATCATATTATAAGTTGCAACCATTAAGTGATCTTCATTTTAATTCCGACTATGGCGGATATGATTTGCCATTAGCGAATAAACCAACGTTATTCGGCCTGTTGGCTGTTGCTGTTTTTTTGTTATTATTAGGATGCATCAACTTTATAAATCTTACCACTGCACAAGCTGCTCAACGGGCAAAAGAAATTGGTATCAGGAAAACATTAGGCAGCTCTAAGAATCAATTGATCATCCAGTTTCTTGGAGAAACATTTTTACTTACGTTTATTGCTACCGTTATATCTGTATTGCTAACGCCATTAATTTTAAAAGCTTTTTCAGGCTTTATACCGAATGGATTGCATTTTAGTTTACTACAACACCCTGGCATAATACTTTTTTTATTCGTATTAATAATTATTGTCACAGTTTTATCTGGTTTTTATCCTGCAATGATTCTTTCAGGATATAAGCCTGTATTGGTTTTAAAGAACCAGGCTTTTGCCGGTTCCGGTAAAACACGCAATGCATGGTTACGAAAATCATTAACCATTTCTCAGTTTGTAATTGCACAGGTTTTTATAATGGCTACTATCCTGGTAAGTAAACAAATATCTTATTCTCTCAATAAAAATATGGGCTTTAAAAAAGATGCTATAATTCATCTTGGCTTAAATTATTATGATACCATAAAGACGCATAAATATGTTTTTATGGATATACTCAAAACAATACCGGGTATTGCTATGCTTAGTTTAAGCAATAATCCTCCATCATCAAACAGTACCTGGAGCAATACAATGAAGTATAAAGATGGAAAAAAAGAAATACAGACAGATGTTCAAATGAAAATAGCAGATTCCAATTATATAAAACTGTACAATATAAAATTACTTGCAGGCGATAATATTTCAGGAAGTGATACTACAAGCCAATATCTTATTAATGAAAACTATGCGCATGTTTTGGGCTTTCGGCAATTGAAAGACGCTTTAGGAAAAAGAGTGAATAATATTCCGATAGTTGGCGTGGTAGCAGATTTTAACCAGCGTTCGCTTCATGAAGCAGTGAAGCCACTGATGATAGCAAATGGGGTAGCAAATGCCCGCACGATTAATATAGCCTTGATGCCACAAAATGCTGATGGTGCTTTATGGAAGACTGTCATTGCTTCTATTGAAAAGGCTTGGAAAGAAATGTTTCCCAATGACGACTTTGACTATAAATTTTATGATGAAGACATTGCAAAATATTATGATGATGAAAAAAATATTTCCAGCTTGCTGACGTGGGCAACCGGCCTTGCTGTCTTCATAAGTTGTCTCGGATTGCTGGGCCTCGTAATTTATACCACCACACAACGAACCAAAGAAATTGGCGTACGAAAAGTGCTGGGTGCCTCGGTATCTCAAATTGTTACGATGATTTCAAAAGATTTTATTTTACTTATTATAATTGCTTTTATAATCGCAACGCCGCTTGCCTGGTTTGGTATGAACAAGTGGCTAGATAATTTTGCATATCGCACCAATATAAGCTGGTGGATATTTGCTCTTGGAGTTGCTGTAATGATTATTATCGCATTGCTGACATTATGTTTTCAAACCATTAAAGCAGCGATTGCCAATCCGGTTAAAAGTTTGAGAACAGAGTAGCCGGCATTCTTTTAACTTCCTTAAAACTATAATGATATTCTTCATTGTTGTAGCCAGTTATTTATTTACCCCACACATAATTACTTACCCTGCTGATTTTATGAATTACCCGGTAGATTCATTCAAATACTCATTCACACTGACCTGGAGGAGGATGCTGTTTTTTTTATAAAGGCAATCAAAAAAAAACATCAACCATATAAATATACTAAATGAAACAGCTGCTTTTTTCAATCGAAATTGTAGCATTATTTGAAACGGCAAAAAATGCCCAGTGCCAAACAAAAAA
>CBIGQT010000686.1:0-2125 GCA_966191655.1 uncultured Ginsengibacter sp. | reverse complement strand
TCACCTGTTTATGTGATTTTAAATCAGAGTAGAGTCAATCGGCTGCCCCAAAAGAAAAGCCCGTAAACCTAAGTTCACGGGCTTTTAAATTTAGAGGGAATAACTTTTTGTCGGGGCGGCAAGATTCGAACTTGCGACCTCCACATCCCAAATGTGGCGCGATAACCGGGCTACGCTACGCCCCGATAATTTTTATCCTTATTAATATATAAGAAAGGCACGGTTGAGCGGAGAGGGTGGGATTCGAACCCACGGTACAGTTTAACCCGTACGACGATTTAGCAAACCGTTCCTTTCGGCCACTCAGGCACCTCTCCTTTAATTATAAGGGTTGCAAAAGTAACATTTGCATTTCAAAATTTAAAATAAATAATTGATGATAATACGCCGGTAAACTTATTGGAATTACATAGCAGCAAGCTGTACTTTTTGCTGAAGCTCAATTACGCTTTCTTTAAATAAAGTATCGGTATCCATAAGATCTTTAACCGTTTGGCAACTATGGATAACTGTGGTATGATCCCTGCCTCCAAAATGTTCCCCTATAGTTTTTAATGAATTTTTCGTAAATGCTTTTGCAAGAAACATTGAAATTTGTCTTGCCTGCACAATTTCTCTTTTGCGTGTTTTCTGCAACAACTTTTCATAGGGCACATCAAAATAATCACACACCATTTTTTGTATGGTATCTATTGTTATTTCCTTTGATGATGATTTGATAAAATTTCTCAAAACTTTTTTCGCTAATTCAAGGTCAATCTCACGTTTATTCAGCGAAGATTGTGCCAACAGGGAAATTAAAGCTCCTTCCAGTTCGCGAATATTATTTTGGATATTATAAGCGATATATTTCACAACTTCTTTTGGCATATCCAAACCATCGTTCTTCATTTTTCTTTCCAAAATTTCAATCTTGGTATCATAGTCGGGAATCTGCAAATCAGCGCTAAGCCCCCATCTGAAGCGGCTCAGCAACCTTTCCTGTACACCTTCCAAATCTTTAGGAGGTTTATCTGATGTGAGTATTAATTGTTTACCACTCTGATGAAGATGATTAAAAATAGCAAAGAAAGCATCCTGAGATTTTTCTGCACGGTTAAAAAATTGCACATCATCAATTATCAAAACATCTATCAGCTGATAGAAATGTATAAAGTCATTTATAGCATTGTTGCGGCTGTGATCAACAAACTGGTTAATAAATTTTTCGGAGCTTACATATAAAACAACCTTATTATTATTTAACCTTTTTACTTCATTTCCTATAGCCTGGGCGAGGTGTGTTTTCCCCAATCCCACACCACCGTAAATTACCAAAGGATTAAAAGAGGTAGAGCCTGGCTTTTCTGCAACGGTTTTTCCGGCACGCCTTGCTACCCTGTTACAATCGCCTTCAATAAATGCATCGAATACATACACAGGATTCAACTGCGGATCTATCTGCATTTTTTTAAGTCCCGGAATTACAAAAGGATTTTTAACCGGATTATTTATGACTAAAGGAAAATCCATTTCGTTATTTGAATATGATTTGTAACCCTGCCCCGGCACGTCCATCATCAAAGGCAAATTATTTCTGTTTCCGCTATCAACCATTATGCGATATTCAAGCCTTGCATCTTTCCCTAATTCGCGCTTTAAAGTTTTTGCAAGAAGATTTACATAATGCTCCTCAATATACTCATAAAAAAACTGACTCGGAACCTGAATGGTTAATACATTATTTTTTAATAAAACCGGAGTGATTGGCTCGAACCAGGTTTTGTAATGTTGCCACTCCACTATATCCTTTATAATATTGAGACAATTATGCCAAACTGTTTCGCAAGCTTTATCCATTTTTCCGTAAGCCGTTTATTTGATTTTAGTAATACTAATGTTTTTCCGGGGATCACTAAGAAAATTTCTATAAAATGATTTCATAAATATTTTCTGAGCAGAAAGCGAATATCAAAATAATTTGTTGAAAAAAAAATTTTTTATTCTTTGTTTTTTTCATTCTAAAAACAGTAGTACGTTTTAAAAAATAAAGAATTTTTTTTAATAACAGCGATACATTTTTTTATAGATAAGCCCACACTGACTTACATTAAAAAAAGCCCATTTTTTTTCACCGAAAAAAGCG
>CBIGQT010000685.1:0-2134 GCA_966191655.1 uncultured Ginsengibacter sp. | reverse complement strand
TATAGCGAGTGATTTTTTTATTATTTATAACCTTGATTTTTGTTTTGCATAGCAATCGTATTTATTTATGGATGCTTACCGCTAAGTTAAATTTTTTTCTGCAAGAGTTTTATAAAATGGGTCCTTTATTTGCAAGATCATTTTTATGGAAATTCAAAAAAATAAATTTCCCGGTTAGATAATTGTATAATAATAAGTGATAAATTTCAGGTTCCAATAAAACACGATTGCTCATGAGTCTTCATTTTGCAGATTATCTTATCATCATCATTTATTTTCTTTTTGTTGTTGGTGTTGGGTTTATTATAAAAAGAAGAATTAAATCAAGCAGCGACTTTTTAACCAGCGGACGAAATATTCCATTATGGATCACCAGTCTTGCTTTCATATCCGCAAATCTTGGAGCACAGGAAGTGTTAGGCATGGTAGCTTCAGGGGCAAAGTATGGAATCATGACGGTTCATTTTTATTGGGTCGGCGCCATATTCGCTATGGTATTTCTAGGTGTGTTTATGATGCCATTTTATTATGGCAGCCGGGCGCGGAGTGTTCCTGAATTTTTAAAGCTTCGCTTCGATGAAAAGACAAGAGGGTTAAACGCAGTTTCTTTTGCGGTGATGACGATTTTTTCATCAGGTATTTCCTTATATGCTTTGGCAAAATTGCTGGAAGTTATTTTGCATTGGGACTTTGATGTTTCTATATGGATGGCCGCAGGCATCGTAATGGTTTATACTTTTTTGGGCGGATTAACGAGCGCTGTTTATAATGAAGTGCTTCAATTTTTTCTAATTGTTCTTGGACTTTCACCATTGGTAATTGTTGCGTTGCATGACGCCGGTGGCTGGTCGAATATTAAAACATTGCTCCAGCCCGAAATGACTCATGCGTGGAAATATATGGGAAATGCAGATTCAAACCCAATGGGAATAAATTTCATGTCGTTGATATTCGGGTTAGGATTCGTTATGTCTTTTGGATATTGGTGCACCGATTTTTTGGTAGTGCAAAGAGCTATGATGGCAAAAAATATGAACGCCGCGCAGCGCACTCCCATCCTTGCTGCAATACCCAAAATGTTTATGCCGCTTATTGTTGTGTTGCCCGGCGTTATTGCTATCGCGTTATTGCAACCTGCACTAGCATCAAAAGGTTTCAGCATTCCTTCAGATGGCAAGGGCGGTCTTGATTATACAATGGCGCTACCTTCTCTTATTTCTCATTACTATCCAACTGGCTTGTTGGGCGTAGGTATTACGGCATTGATAGCTTCGTTTATGAGTGGCATGGCGGGTAATGTAACAGCATTTAACTCTGTATTTACTTTCGATATTTATCAATCTTATTTTATAAAAAATAAATCGGACAGACACTATCTTGTTGTAGGAAAAATGGTTACAGTTGCAGGCATACTTTTATCTATTGTAACTGCGTATATCGCCAAGAGCTTTAATAACATTAATGATTTTCTTCAGCTGGTTTTCAGTTTTGTAAACGGACCGTTGTTTGCTACTTTTTTTCTGGTAATGTTTTGGAAAAGAACTACAGGACATGGCGCTTTTTTTGGCCTTCTTGCGGGAACGATTGCTGCTGCACTTACACACGGCCTTACTTTGGCAGAAGGTAAAGGTGGCTGGATTTATCCTTTGTATGAAATACACAGTGGCATGGGGCAGGCATTTATCGTTGCCTCTGTTTCATGGATTGTAAATTTTTGCACTACCATCATCGTAAGCCTGTTTACAAAACCAAAACATGAAGCAGAACTGCGGGGCCTTGTTTATTCTTTAACCGTAAAGCCATCTTATCGCCAGAATAAATGGTATCTAAGAGTTGTTCCGCTGGGTATTATTCTTATTGTAATAACCATTATCCTTAATATTATCTTCTTTTAAACAAAACGTATTATGTACAAAAAATTAAATAACCTTGGTTTTGTAATAGGAATCTTCTTTATACTTATTTCATTAGTTCTTATTATTGGAGGATTATCATCTGCTGCATTAAATCATAAATTAAATTTTTATACCGGATTTTCATTTCTTGTGTTTGGGGTATGCATGATAATTTTTAACAGGAAGGATGATAAAGACTTGCAGGTTTGATTTATTCTTTTAAGTACTATTTTTTTCCT